>VXRS01000011.1:0-14481 GCA_009838385.1 Dehalococcoidia bacterium
CCCGTGCCGGCAGCACCTGGCACTGCACGTGGTTCATCGACCCGCGCACCTTGTCCGGCCCCGTGATGTTCGCCGGGCGCACGCCCGTGATCGCCATGTCAAAGGCGCGGTTGTACCACTCCGCCTGGTGCTCGTTGAAGATTTTCGAGACGGCGTAGATGCCCGTCCCGAGGCAGAGGTCGTCTTCGGTCACGGCGCGCTCGCCGTGCAGTCGCTGCGGCCCGTAGACCGCCAGCGAGCTCGCGTACACCACCCGCCGAATCCCGAGGATGCGGGCCGCCTCGAAGCAGTTGTCCATCCCGAGGATGTTCAGCCGAACCTGCGGATGCGGGTCACGGTCGCCCGCCCCCAGCGCATAGGCGAGGTTCAGGACGCGGTCGGGCTTGCTCAGCGTGAGCGCTTCGACCACATCGTCCATGAGCGTGATGTCGCCGCGCGTGATCTGGACGCGGTCGCGCAACGGATCCAGCGCCGGCGCCTCCGCCGCGATGTCCATGCAGTGGACCTCGTGCCCGTGCTCAACCAGCCGCCGCATCACCCGCGGCCCGATGAACCCGCTTCCGCCAAGAACTGCTACTCGCATCCCGCTAACCCTCCGCTGCCGCTGACGACCGCAAACTACAGCTCCCTGCCGAGGAAAGCGCCCGTGTGGATCGCGTTGCGAATGCTGTTGCGACCCTGCGCGTCGCCAACCTGGTGCACCTCGATGCCCTCGTCCTCAAGCTCGGTTGCGAGGTACCGGTTGGGCTCGTGATGGGTCACCATGATCACCGTGTTCGCCGGGATCGTCCGCACGCGATCCGTGTGCAGCACGCCGATGTCGACCTCGCCCGGGCGGATCGCCCGCAGGTAGTGCCCCCCGATCAGGTCGAAGTCCCCGGACATCAGCCGTTCGCGCGCCGCCCCTACGGTCACCGGCGGGTAGGGCAGGTTCTCGCCCAGGTCCTTCAGGCGCGAGACGAGGGTCACGTGGACCCCCGCCTCCAGCAGCACGTCCGCCGCCGAGATCGCCTCGAACGACCCCGTGTCGTCGAAGACGAGTGCCGGTCCCTCGATGTTCACGGGATCTCCGTACCCCATCAGGTCCTGCGCGTTGTACACGTGCGGCAGGTCGTGCCCGGGGAGCGTGACCGCCGGCGTCGCCACCTGGAACCCGTCCGCCCGGGGACTGGCCCCGGCCGCCAGCACCACGACGTCTGCGTCCGCTTCCATGACGGTCTCGATGTCCACCAGGGAGTTCAGGCGGACGTCGACCTGCAGGCGCTTCAGCTCCTCCCCCAGCCAGTGGGTGATGGCGCCCACGTCGCCCCGCTTGGGAGCGCTCGCCGCAATGTTCACCTGGCCGCCGAGTTTCTGCGTCGCTTCGTGCAGCTGCACGTGATGGCCCCGAATGGCGGCCGTCCGCGCCGCCTCCATGCCCGCCGGGCCGCCCCCGACCACGAGTACCCGCCTCGGCTCCTCCGCGGGAATCTCGGGCTCCTGCGTCACCGTTGCCTCCTGGCCGGCGGCCACGTTGACCACGCAGCTCAGCCCCTGCCCGCTCATAAGCCGTCCGACGCAACCCATGTTGGTCCCGATGCAGGGCCTGATGAGGTCCTCGTTTCCCTGCTGCGCCTTGTTCACCAGCTCCGGATCGGCGATTAGCGCCCGCACCATGGACACCATGTCGGCCTGACCCGACTCCACCAGGGCATGTGCGTGGTCCACCGTCAGGATGCGGCCCACCACGATCGTCGGCTTCGTGATCACCGGGCGAATCGTCGCGTTTGGGGCCATCTCCACGCCCAGCGGGTCGTCCGTCGGCGCGATCAGCTTGTGGAAGCGCCAGTACGAGCCCATGTGCAGCGAGACGTAGTCGACCAGTGGGTCGACGGTCTCCGCGATCTGGCGGTTCAGCTCGGCCGTGAGGCCGCCGGGTACGTAGTCCTCGTTCGGCAGGCGCACCCCCACGGCGAAGTCGCTGTCGCCCACCTCCCCGCGAATCGCGTCGATCACCTCGAGCAGGATGCGCATGCGGTTCTCCGGCGAGCCCCCGTACTCGTCGTCGCGCTGGTTGAGCGCTGGGGAGAGGAACTCGTGCAGCAGGTAGCCGCTGGACGCGTGGATGTCGACGCCATCCAGGCCGGCGTCGCGAATGCGCCTGGCCGCACCGGCGAAGTGCTCGACAAGGTCGCCAATCTGCCCCTTGCTGATGGCCACGGGCACCACGGCCCCGCCCAGGAAGTTTGGGATCTCGCTCGCCGACCACGCTTCCGCCCCACCCACCATCTCCGCCTGCGAGGCGCCGGGGTGGTAGATCTGGTGGAACATCTTCATGCCGTGTTCATGCACGGCGTTCGCCAGCTTCGACAGGTACGGCTTGCAGTCGTCGGACCAGACGGGGAGCGCCCCCGGAGCGTTCGGATGGACGCTCGTCGCCGACACCGTCGACATGCCCACGCCCCCCTTCGCCCGCGCCACGTGGTAGGCGATGAAGTCGTCGCCGAAGAGCCCCGTGCCGTGCGGTGACCGCACGATCCGGTTCTTGATGGTGACGCCGCCGACGTCGATCGGCTCGAACAGCTTGTCGTACATATCGCCCTCCCTCGAAGCGCTATGGAGCAGTCAATGTGTAGCGGATCGGCAGGCTCTTGATGCCGCTCACGAACGTGGCCGTCGAGGTCGTGACCTCGCCCGCGAGCTCGACCGACTCGAGCCGCGGCAGCAGGTGGCCGAATAGCGTCGCCATCTCCAGCCGCGCCAGGTGGGCGCCGAGGCAGTAGTGCACGCCGTAGCCGAAGGCGATCTGCCGCTCGGCCGCCTTCCTCGTGACATCGAACCGTAGCGGATCCTCGAACGTTCGCGGGTCCAGGTTGGCGGCAGCGTACGACAGCATCAGCCACTCGCCCTCCGCGATCGGCTCTCCCGCCACCTCCGTGTCCTCCTGCGCGGTGCGCATGAAGTGCCGTACGGGCGAGGCGATGCGGATCAGCTCCTCGACGGCGTTCGGTATGAGCTCCGGCTGACGCCGGAGGAGCGCCAGCTGGTCGGGGTTCTCCGCGAGGAGGCGCATCCCCTCTGCGATTGACGCCGAGGTCGTGTCGTGCCCGGCGGTGGCGACGATCAGGTAGTACCCCATCGTCTCCAGGATCGGCATCGGGGCGCCGTCGATCTGGCCGTTCGCGATTTGCGTTGCGAGGTCGTCGGTCGGGTTGGCCCGGCGGTTCGCGCTCAGCGTGGCGAAGTACTCGAAGAAGTCCCGCAGCACCGCCATCACGTCCTCCGGGTCGCGGTCCTTCGGGACGAAGTCGGGGTCGCTGGCGCCGAACATCTCCTGGGTCAGCTGGAGCATCCGCGGATAGTCCTCTTCAGGTAGCCCGAGAATCGCGAGGATGACTTCGAGCGGGAAGGGCAACGCGACTTCCGTGTTGAAGTCGATCTCGCCTCCGCCTTGCTCCAGCGTCGCGAGCGCCTTGCGGCTCAACTCGTCCAGTCGAGGCTGAAGCTGGCGCACGCTGCCCGGCTTGAACCAGTCGTTCGTGAGCATGCGGTACTTCCGGTGCTCCGGGTCGTCCATGTGGATGAGCGTCTTCGCCCGCGGTCCCCCCTGCGCCCGCATCTCGATGATCGCGTCGTGGGTCAGGATCGGTTCCGGGCCGTTCGTGAAGAGCTCGTGTTGCGCCTCGATCTCGAGGATCTCGTCCCTGCCGATAACTGCCCGGAAGGAGCCGAAGCCCTCCGCTTCGATCGGGTGGAACACTCCCTTGGCGTGAAGCGCGAGCGCCTCCTCCCGCCACGAGGTCATGTCGCCAAACCGCTTCGGGTTGCTGAACAGGTCGGTCGTCACGCGCCCTCCCGGAGTGGGCGCAGTCTACTGGCTGAGGCACTCGGCCGGTTCCCCCGAAGGAACGCCTCGCTGACCACACGGCCCTCGCGAAGGACTAGGCTTACCGCATCCCCACCGGGTGCGACCCGAGGAGGTCCCGACATGCAGGCAATGGTGTTGCGGGGAACCACGCTGACCGTCGAGGAGTGGCCCCAGCCCACCCCCGGCTCCGGAGAGCTGCTCGTTCGCGTGTTGGCGGCCGGGATCTGCGCCTCCGACGTTCACGCCGCCGCCCATCTCGAAGCCATCATCGAGGAGACGGGACACACCTCCTGGTACGCCCTGGCCGACCTCGACCAGGGCATGGTGATGGGGCACGAGTTCGTCGCCGAGGTCGTGGAGGCAGGCCCCGACGTTGACGGCTGGTCCCCTGGCGACCGCGTCGTGAAAGCCCCCGCCGGCGAGACCGACCGCCCCCTCCCGCCGCGCATGGCGAGCGCCTACAGCTCCGAGCTGAACGGCGCCTTCGCCGACTACATGGTGCTCTGGGAGCCGACCCTCCTCCCCGTCCCCGACAACGTCAGCGTCGAGGTGGCGGCCACCACCGAGCCCTGCTCCGTCGCCCGCCACGCGACCCACGAGGCGGAGGCTGAAACCGGGGATCAAGTCCTCATCATGGGCGCCGGCCCGATCGGACTCATGGCGCTGATGTGGCTCAAACACGACGGCGTGGAGCTCGTCGCCGTCAGCGACCCCGTGGCCCTCCGGCGCGACCTCGCGGTTTCGCTCGGCGCCGACGTTGTCCTCGACCCATCTGCCGCCGGATTCGACTCCGACCTCGAAGCCGGGCTCGACGGGGGACCGGACGTCGTCATCGACTGCGTGGGGATTCCCGGCATCATTCGGCAGGCGATGGACGCCGTGAAGCCCCGCGGCAGGATCATCGTCGTCGGTGTCTGCATGGAAGAGGACCTCTTCATGCCCGTCGTCGGCATCAATAAGGCCCTCACCATCAAGTTCTCGGTGGCCTATACCCGCGAGGACTTCCAGGAGACGCTCGCAGCCTTCGGCAGTGGCTCCATCGACACCACCCCACTCGTCACGCGCACCGTCGACCTCGGGGAACTGCCCGAGGAGATTGCCCGCATTTCCGGAGGCGATCAGCTCAACTGCAAGGTGCTCGTCGACACCGGCGGCAGCGCCTGAGAGGAGAACGAAATGCCGCCTGAGCCGTTCACCGTTGCGATCCCGGACGATGCGCTAGAGGACCTCCAGTCCCGCCTGCGCCGTATCCGTTGGCCCGCCGACTTCAACAACGAGGACTGGCGCTACGGTGTGCCCCGCTCCTACCTGGAGTCGTTCGTGGAGTCGTGGAAGGAGTACGACTGGCGCGAGACCGAGGCCGAGATCAACAGCTTCGGCAACTACCGCGTCATCCTCGATGACGTCCCCATCCACTTCATGTACGAGCGGGGACAGGGGCCGAATCCGCTCCCCATCATCCTCACCCACGGCTGGCCCTGGAGCTTCTGGGACTGGAAGGAAGCCACGCGCAGGCTCACCGACCCCGCCGCCTTCGGCGGCGACCCGGCCGACTCCTTCGACGTCATCGCCCCCTCACTGCCCGGCTTCGGCTTCTCCACGCCCCTCACCGTCGATGGCGTCCAGACCCAGTGGACCGCCGACCTCTGGGCGACGCTCATGTCGGACGTGCTTGGCTACGACCGCTTCGCTGCCGCGGGCGGCGACTTCGGCGCCGGAATCAGCGCCCAGCTCGGCCACAAGTACGGCGATCGCGTCGTCGGCATCCACGTCAGCATCGCCCCGATGCTGGGTGGGGCGGGAGGCTCCGGAACCGGTAATCAGAAGCCGGGCAGCCTCCTTGGCCTGCGCCGCACGCTGGATGGCCCCACGTCACGCCTCAGCCGCGACGACTTCGAGCCGGACGAGCAGTGGTCCTGGGACATGATGGACGACCGCTGGACCACCGCCCTCGCCCACGTCGCCGTCCACACGACCGACCCCCAGACCTTCGCCTACGCCCTGCACGACTCCCCCGTCGGCCTCGCCGCCTGGCTCATCGAGAAGCGCTACAACTGGAGCGACAACCGCGGCGGCCCCGACAAGGTGCCCTCGCGGAGGTTCCTGCTCGACCTCGTCAGCATCTACTGGTTCACCGAGAGCTACGTCACGTCCGCTCGCTGGTACTGGCACGTCTTCCGCACCCCCTGGGACCGCGCCCACGAGCGCACGCCGGCGATCGAGGTCCCCGTCGGCGTCCCCGGCTTCCCCCGCGAGATGGTGTTCGCGCCCCGCAAGATGGTCGAGGCGAACAACAACCTGACGCACTGGGGCAAGCAGGAGCGCGGCGGCCACTTCCCCGCTGCGGAGGAGCCGGACCTCTTCGTCCAGGACTTGGTCGAGTTCTTCCGCCCCCTGCGCTAGCCGACGACGACCGGCTGAACCGCTCCCAGCAGCCAGCGCGCGATCCCCGTCATCCCCGCATCCTCGTGCGGCTGGCCGAAGACCTGCACGCCGACCGGCATGCCGCCGACGCTCATCAACGGCATGCCGATGGCCGGGGCGAACAGCATCGAGCTGGGGAAGTTGAACACCGGATCGCCCGTTGGCCGCGGATGAAGCGGCTTGCCCGGCTCGTCCCCGAGCCAGACGTGCGCCGGCCCCGGACACGAGAGCGTGATGATCGCGTCGGCGGACGCAGCCACGGCCGCGTGCGCTTCCTGAGCCACTTCGCGGGCGAACAGCAGCGCCCGGTAGTCGTCCACCGTCATCGCCTCCGCCGCCTCCAGCACCGCCTTCGCCCGGTCGCTGACCCCGTCCGGGTGCTGGTCGACGAGGTTCCGCGTCGCCCAGCGGTTCTCCCAGCCCGTGATCGCGTTGCACACCTCGCGCGCGTTGCCGATGGCGCCCTCCAGCGTCTCGACGAGAGGGTCGTCCTGTCGGGACAGGAGCTCGATGCCAAGCCCCCGTAGCTGGTCGAGGACCGCCGCAAAACCCTCCTTGCTGGCGTCGTCCAGCTCGTCCCAGCCCTGCGTCTCCAGGACGATCAGCCGCTCCGGCTTGACCGGTGCTGGCGTCGTCGAGGGGCCTTCCAGCCCCCGCGAGCCCCGGTCGCCCCCCGCACGCCGCGCGATCTCGATCGCGACCTGCCACATGTCCTCGATGCACCCGGCGTGCACCCCGTGGGTGCTCATGCTGGTCACCTGCCGCTCCCCGCGGTTGATACCGCCCTGCGTCGGCTTGAGTGCGACGTTCCCGCAGTAGCCCGCGGGCCGGATGATGGAGCCGCCCACCTGTGTGCCCAGCCCCGCCGGGAGCATGCGCGCCGCCACTGCTGCGGCCGTACCGGACGAGGAACCGCCGGGCGAGCGCCGTGCGTCGAACGGGTTCGTCGTCGGTCCGGGGTGAGAGCCCCCGAGTTCGGCCGTGACCGTCTTCCCGAGGATCACGGCGCCCGCTTGCCGCAGCGCCCAGACGGCCGCGTTGTCCCGCCTCGGGAAGTTCCCGCGAAACGCTTCGCAGCCGTACTCGGTCGGCATGTCCTTCGTCTCGAGCAGGTCCTTGATGCCCACCGGCATGCCGTCGATGGGTGAAAGCGGCTGACCAGCCGCCCAGCGCGCGCTGCTCGCGTCCGCGGCAACCCGCGCCAGATCCCGGTTCAGGTGGGCGAACGCCCGCACAACCGGCTCGCGCTCGTCGATGGTCGCGAGGCAGCGTTCGAGGTAGTCGCGGGGCGTGTCCTCGCCCGTCCGGAACCGGCGGGCGGCGTCGTGAAACGTCAAGGGCTCGTACGTTCGCGGGTCGTAGCCCGTCGTTGTGGCCTGCGTCATCGCGAAGCCTCCGGTGCCCGCACCCTAGCCCCGCCGCCCGGACGTGCCAAGCGCCTCCGGTTCCGACAAGACACGCAACGAGCCTGCGGCGTAATCTTCCCCCACTGGCCGATACCTCGGGGATGGAGTGACGCGTGGGCCGGCACGCTGACCTGTTGGCGCGACATCGGGGCGTGATGCCCTCCTGGATGACCCTCTATTACGACGACCCCATCGCGCTCGTCGACGGAGAGGGACGGCACGTCGTCGATGCCGAAGGGAATCGCTACCTGGACTTCTTCGGCGGCATCCTCACCACGATGACCGGCTACCGCGTCCCGCGGGTGGTCGAGGCCATCCAGGACCAGGCGGCCCGCATGCTCCACACGAGCACGCTCTACCTCATCGAGCCGCAGATCGAGCTGGCGGAGCGCATCGCCGAGCTCTCCGGCATCCCCGACGCCAAGGTCTTCTTCACCAACTCTGGCAGCGAAGCGAACGATGCGGCCCTCATGATGGCCACCCAGTTTCGTTCGTCCGACCAGATTCTCGCGCTGCGGAACAGCTACCACGGCAAGTCGCACTCGACGGTCGCTGTGACCGGCAACGCCTCCTGGTCGGCAACTGCCTTGAGCCCGTTCAACGTCACCTACGTCCACAGCGGCTACCGCCTGCGGTCACCCTTCGGCGGCCTCCCGGAGGACGAGTTCGTGGAGGCCTGCGTCGACGACCTCCGGGACCTCCTCGCAGTCGCCACCGCCGGCGACGTGGCCGCCATGATCGCCGAACCGATCCAGGGCGTCGGCGGCTTCGTCGTTCCCCCCGACGGCTACTTCGGCGCCCTCAGACAGGTGCTGGACGAGCACGGCATCCTGTTCATCGCCGACGAGGTGCAGACGGGATGGGGCCGCACGGGCGACCACTTCTGGGGGCACCAGGCGCACGGCATCGTCCCCGACCTCCTCACCTTCGCGAAGGGACTCGGCAACGGCGTCGCCATCGCCGGTGTCGTCGGTCGCGCGGATGTCGTCGATTGCCTGCCTGCCAACTCGCTCTCCACGTTCGGAGGCAACCCGCTTGCGGCGACGGCTGCGCTGGCGAACCTGGAGGTGCTCTTCGAGCAGGACCTCCAGGAGAACGCGCGCGTGCAGGGCCGCGCCCTTCAGGACGGGCTTCAGCGCCTTGCCGAAGACGTTCCCGAGATCGCCGAGGTTCGGGGCAAGGGCCTGATGATCGGGGTCGAGTTCGCCGCTCCCGGCTCCCTCGATCCCCTTCCCGATGTGGCCGACGGCGTCCTCCAGGCGGCCCGGGCCGAGGGCCTGCTCGTCGGAAAGGGCGGGCTGCACCGCAACGTGCTCCGCATCGCACCGCCCCTCTCGATCACCGCCGCCGAGGTCTCCGAAGGCCTGGCCATGCTCGATCGGGCTGTCCGCTCCGCGACGCACCCGGAGTAGCCCCCGAACCAGGCGCCAGCTGGCTAGCTCAGGACCGACCGGCGTCGGCCCCCACGGTGTCACGACGGTGGCTCGCGACCCGGCGGGCGAGGTCCGGGAAGTCGGGATGGATCTCGTAGCGGTAGTCGTCCCAGTAGCCGTCGCGGCTCGGGTCGAAGTGGCGAGGGGGCGTCTTGCTGGCCAGCGCGAACCGCTTCATGTCCCGCTCGACGGCCGATTGCCGGGCGACGGCTTCCTCCGGGGGAACCGGAGGAAGAACGACGAGGCTCATCGCCTGGTTAGCGCGCAGGGTGGGAGCGAACGGGTGCTCCCAGACACGGTGTCCGCCAGTGACGACGACCGGGAGAAGCGGGCGGTCGAGGCGCCGCGCGAGGTGGAACGCTCCCGGCTGGAACGCGAGCTCGATGCCGAGGATGGAACCCTGCGGAAAGAGAAGAACGCTGTCCCCCTCATCGATGGCCGCTCGGGCTTCGCGATGCAGTGTCCGGGCGCTCTGGAGCGGGCGCTCGGGCCGGACAAGGAGGTGTCGCCCCCGTGAGAGCTGGGCACCGAGAACCGGGAAGGTGGCCAGCTCGTCCCGCGCTACCGCGGTGAGCGAGAGGGGAAGCCGCAGGAGGGCGAGGCTGTCGGCGAAGCCTTCGTGCAGTGAGGCCACCACGTACCGCTCGCCCGGCTCGATGTGTTCGAGACCGCTGATGTTGATGCGCAGGCCGATGAGACTGGCGGCGAGCCGCGCCCACCAGCGCTCGGCCGCCCGGCACGCGGTCCTGCTGCGGATGCCCGCCGGACCCCGTTCCGGCAGAAGCGACGCGAATGTGAGGAGGAGCCGGGCCAAGAAGGATGAGAGTGGCGACCCACGCCCTGATCCACTCGCGGGTGGACTCGACACGGAAGTAGCCGCCGAGGAGCGTTCGGGGAGCCGCCGCGGCGCCCGTCGTAGCGCGGCCAACGGCCTCAACCGTCATCGGCGATGGGGGGCGGGGGCGCGAGCGCGCGACGCAGCGAGTCCTCGTCGGGCACGACGCCCTGCGTCGACACCTTGCCGTCGATCGTCACGACGGGCGGGTGCCAGCCGCCGCGCCGCAGCGCATCGAAAATGTGGTTGAACCAGGGCTTGATGCGCACCTCGACATGCGGGAGGTCGGAAGCGACGCGCTCGACGAGCCGGACCGTGAGGTCGCACTCCTCGCAGATGGCGTGCGGCACGGTGATGAAGAGCTGCCGGCCGGTCATGGGGTAGACCGTCACAACGGTCGCGTCCTCCGAGGCTCCCGCTGAATCCCTCATGCCGTCGAGGGTACGGCAGCAAGCCGCCGCGTCGCACGTCTGGAGGTAAGCGCGCTCGCCGCCTCGCTAGCCCTCTGCCAGCAGGGCGCGCATCCGGTCCACCCCTTCGACGATCTCCTCCAGCGAGGCGGCATAGCTGAAGCGCAGGTAGCCCTCACCGAGGTGCCCGAAGCTGGTCCCGGCGATCACCGCGACACCGGCCTCCTCCAGCAGCCGCTCCTGCAACGTGCGCGCGTCGATGCCGGTCCCCGAGATGTTGGGGAAGGCGTAGAACGCGCCGCCCGGGTCGACGCAGCTCACTCCCGGCACGCCGTTGAGCGCGTCGACGATGACCTTCCGCCGCTCGTCGAACGCCGTCGTCATGACGTCGACCGCCTCCTGCGGCCCCTCAAGCGCCTCGATCGCTGCGTACTGGGTGGCGGCGTTGGGACAGCTGTAGCTGTTGATCGCCAGCCGCTCCGCGAACGGAAACAGGTCGGGCGGGAACACGCCGTAGCCCAGCCGCCAGCCAGTCATCGCGTACGTCTTGCTCCAGCCGTCCAGCACGATGAGCCGGTTGCGCAGCTGCGGATAGTTGAGCCAGGAGACGTGCGAGCGTCCCTCGTAGAGGATGCGGGAGTAGATCTCGTCGCTGAGCACGGCCACGTCGGGCCAGCGTTCGAGCCCCTCGACGAGGCGCTCGACCTGCTCCCGCGTGTAGACCCCGCCCGTCGGGTTCGCCGGGCTGTTGAGGATGATCAGGCGCGTGCGTTCGTTGATCTGGCTGAGCACCTGGTCGGGGTCGAACGTGAAGCCGTCGGCTTCGTGCAGTTCGATCGGAACGGGCGTAGCCCCGGAGAAGCGAATCACCGACTCGTAGATGGGGAAGCCGGGGTTGGGATACATGATCTCCGCGCCGGGCTCCCCCAGAAGTAGGGCCGCGAAGAACATCACCGGCTTCGCCCCCGGCGTGATCAGCACCGTCTCCGGGTCGACCTCCGCCCCGTGGCGACGCTTCAGGTCGTGGGCCACGGCCTCGCGCAGTTCGGGGATGCCGGCCCCCGGCGTGTACCCGTGCTTGCCCTCGGCGAGGGCTCGCTTCCCCGCCTCGACGATGTTGTCGGGCGTGGCGAAGTCTGGCTGACCGATCCCGAGATTGATGATCGAGCGACCCTCGGCGGCGAGCCTGTTCGCCCGCGCCAGCACCTCGAACGCCGTTTCAGTGCCGAGACTCCGGGCGGCGGCAGTTGGAAGGACCATGGTCAACCTCCGAACCCTGCGATTCGCTTCGGCATCGAGGGTACCCCGCAGCTGGGCGCGAAGGCACTCATCGTTTCTTGACCTCGGACGTGGCCGTCCGCAGAGAATCGCGTCTGGCTACCGGTTTGCGGGCTGCAACCTGGTGGTGGGCGGCAGGACTTCGCCTACTGCTCCCTCCCGATGAGGGTGAGGTAGGCCTCGCGCCACAGGGCCAGGACCGCTTCCCACTCCTCGTCGCGAACCTCTCTCACGGAGGCGTGACCGGCCATGCCTCTACGCCCTCCAATCCTCTCGGAGGATGGAGTAGAGAACGTCGTCAATGCGTTTTCCGTGGACGACCCGGTTGCTGCGCAGAATGCCCTCACGCCTCATCCCAAGCTTCTCGAGAACGCGGGCCGACGGGTCGTTGCCGACTGGCACGAAGGCATAGATGCGAGCCAGCCCGCGGTCCTCGAAACCGTGGGCGACTACTGCGCTTGCTGCTTCGGTCATCAGTCCACGCCCCCAGAGTGACCTGGCGATGGAATAGCCGAGGGTGGCGGACCCGGGACTCTCCCGGCGGAGGTAGATGCTGCCAGAGCACCGCTCCTCATGGACGATTGCCCACATCGAGACTGCTTCGGGGTCGTACAGCATGGCCTTCGCGATGAACTCCTCGGCATCGCGGCGGGAGTACGGTTCGGGCAGCCCGAGGTAACGGTTCCACTCCGGGTCGGCCGCGAAGGCAAAGACGTCTTCGATATCGCCTGGACGGAACCTTCTCAGTACGAGCCGTGCGGTTGTCAGCTCGGGGAGCTGGTTGCGATCGGTCGTCTCGTATTCTCCGGACGGGAGCGCAGTAGAGGGCAGCGTTCCACCGGGGCTATTCCACTCGCTCCTCAATAGCGCGTAGCGGGCAATCTCTCGTTCTCCTCGCTCAATCTGGTCCCTCCGCTGGACACCTTCGCGAGTCATTCCGAGCCTCTCCATCAGGCGCAGCGAACGCCCGTTGCGCGCGTCCGCTTCCGCGAAGATTCGCGCAAGTCCGTACTCCCGGAACCCCCAGTCGACCACGGCGGTCGCGGCCTCCGTGGCGAGACCCTGTCCCCACGAGTCCCTGGCAAGGTCGTAGCCCAACTCGGCCGTTTTGGACTCTGCATCGACCTCGAGGCTCACGAGACCCACCACACGACCGTCGGACTCCATCGCGAACACGGCTTCCCTGTCCCACGAGATCACCACTGATCGCGCAACCATGTGTTCCGTAACCCCACGGTCGTACGGCCGTGGGTAGAACGCTGCCCACTGCGGGTCACTCGCGTAGCGGAGAACATCGTCGATGTCCGAGAGCCGAAACGGCCTGAGGAGAAGGCGCTCCGTTCTCAGTTCAGTGGGCTTGGTCACGGCCGGTGCTCCTCCTGGTCAGTTGAGCCGCTGCTTCCCACCGTACAGTCGACCGGCCTGGTTGTGGGTCGGTGCCTGTGTTCGCCTTGTCGGCCGAGCGTCCGCCGTGACGCGGCGAAGAGGCGGGACCGGGACCGTCCCGGCGGTTCATGCGAGTGCGGCTTCGACTTGACGCTCTAGCTCGGCAACTTTCGACATGTGCCCGGCAAGGAGCTCGTAGTCGTCCTGAACTGCCGCAGCGTGAGCCCTCCCCAGGCATAGTGCCTGCCCGCTCTTGAGGTCGGCGAGCTCCGAGTCGACATCGTGCAAGAACCAGGCGTAGTCCAGGGCTCGTCTCACGCCCAACGGCAAGGCGAATCTTCGCAGGTGCTCCAGGCCCTGCTCTCCCAGCTCCCCAACCCTGAGGGTGGCAGCCACGGACTCAACCGCCTCGGGGCCGATAGCCACTCCCGAGGGAACCGTGGCTCTGGACTCCCTGTAGGCCTGAGCAAAGGACTGAATCGCCATCCCGGAAAGCTCTTCGGGAGCTGGGCTCTTGACGCGAACGGGCGAGTGCCACCGGCGGTATGGACCGCTCCCGTACGGGACCAACTCGGCCCTCCAGGCGCGATCAAGTGCTTCAAGGGCGATCGGCACCGCGGGGTATCCGTCGGGATCGTGCACGACAACATCATCGCCCTCGATGCCGAGCGCGAGGACGAAGTGATCGATCCCGTTCCCTCCCTGGCTATCAGGCTGGTAAGGGAGCTCTCCCACGTCCAGCGGACCGAGCAACACCGGCCCATCGTCGAGCTGTCGGGCCAGCGCTTCCGCAGGCATGGGGGCGCCGTCGGACTCCGCTTCCTCGGCCACCTTGAATCCCAGTAACCCGAACGCCCGAGACACGCCCACATCCGGCATGGATGCCCAGCCGCTCAAGAACAGCGTCTGAGACTCGGCGAGCCAGAAGGCTCCCAACCCCACGCCAGACAGGACTTCGAGCAGCCGTGGCTCGATTGTCTCGCCGACGCTGTCCAGGAGCATCGCGGCCGAGTTGGCGTAGCAGTACGGACCGTTCCCGATGTAGCCCAACATGCACATCTCGCAATCGCCTGACCGCTTCGCGGAACGATCGTGATCCGACCGCCACGCGTCCACAACACTCTACTGTTTCCGCGAAGACTCTCGCGGGCCCGTACTCCTGCTGCTGGCTGAGCCGCCGCTCCACCCTCCAGCCGGACTGGTTAGGTGTGGTAGGTCACGTACTACACTGCACCGTGCCCGCCGGGCCGTCGTGCGGCGGGAGAGGTGATCGGGGTTGAGCTTGTCCACGCACCCACAGTTCCTCCAGACGCATCAGCCCGATGAACGCTGCGCTGGCTGCTGGACCGCGTTTCCCCGGCCGTGCCGATGCGGTGGGCAGATTCACGCGGAGCGCGGGGACGAAAACGCGGCCGGAGACATCTGGCTCAGGCGTTGGTGTTCCGAGTGCGGCATCGATTGG
>VXRS01000011.1:14581-21994 GCA_009838385.1 Dehalococcoidia bacterium
CGCGGCCGGAGACATCTGGCTCAGGCGTTGGTGTTCCGAGTGCGGCATCGATTGGGACGAGCCGATTCGCGCCAAAACGTAGCCGGCGCCGTGGGGCTCCCGGACACGCCGGCGAACCGCTCAGGCCTCCGGCTGGAAGTGGGGGTGAGCCACCGCCTCATCGGGCCACAGGAAGTCGAACCCCGCCGCCAGCGCGTACTGCCGGTCGAGGTCCTCCCGGTCACCGATGTGCACGTACACGTCCGCCTCGAACTGTGCCTTGACGTCCGGCAGCATGTGCTTCGACACGACGAAGTCGACCTCGATGTCGTGCGCGGCCCAGATGGCCCGTTGGCCGCTCAGGGTGCGATCGGAACAGCTCCCGATCAGGAAGCCTTTGTCGCGTACCAGGCGGACCATGTCCATGGTCAGGACGCCAGGCGGATCACCGACCTCCAGCGTGCCGTCGATATCGAAGCTGATCAGAACTACCACGGGCCACTCCTCGTCCTCGCCTCGACCGTGACTAGTCGGGGCTGGCGCTCCAGACGGTGAAGTTCCCCCCGAGGGGCATCGGCCCGCCCGAGACCGCCACTTCCGGCTTGACGCCGGTGACTTGTCTCGGGCCCGCGCGCCCCTGCAGCTGCTGAATGCAGTCCGTGTGCATCCAGACCCGGCTGCGGCCACTCCCGACGTTCCCCCCGCTGGGGGAGACTGGGTTGGGCCCTTCGATGCTGATGTCTGTCTGGTAGAAGTCCAGCGCTTCCCCGAACTTGATCCCGCGGTAGCCCAGGCCTTCCAGGTGGAACTGGTGGAAGAGCGAGAAGCCGTCGTACATGTTCTCGAAGGAAAGATCGTCGGCGGTGATGCCCGCGCCCTCGTAGATCTTGCGGGCGGTGCGCGCCGTCTCGGCTTCCACCTCGTCGAGCGTGGGCGTCAGGCTGCGCGGCCGGGCGTTACTGGACGCGTGATTGAGGATGTAGACCGGCTTTTGCTTCATGTCCGCCGCCCGCTCGGCCGTGGAGAACAGGTAGGCGCCGGACATCATGATGGGAATGTCGTTGTCGAACAGGTTGGCGGGCTTCGCGATCCAGCGCGCGGCGAGATAGTCCTCGCGCCCCAGTTCCTCGGGCCGGTGCTGCGCCCAGTAGCCCTCGGGGAACATCAGCCCGTTGCGGCGCGAATTCTCCATGAACGGCGCCATCATTTCGTGGGTCTTGCCGTACTTCCGGCAGTACTCCGCGAACTGCAGAGCCGTGCCGTACGAGGCAGGACCGCCCCAGAGTCGCGTGATGGCGGCGGTGCCGGGCAGCGCGTCCTCGACGTTGGCCCCGCTCTGGTAGTAGCGCCCCTCGAAGTTGTGCCAGCTCTTGACGACCAGGCAGGTGTGGGTGAGGCCGTCGCCCACGGCCTGCGCCGCCACATTGAGCGCGTTCGACATGCAGCCGGGGCCGTACATCGTGAACTGGACGTTGGTGAGCTCCGGCATGTTCGCCAGCAGCCACTCGGCGCTGAGCTTCGCGACGCCGTCGAGCGGGTCATCCGTCTGGTTGAAGCTCTCGATCACGTCCATGGGAAGCGGCTTGCCCTCCTCCCAGAACGCGCCGGTCGTCGTCACCGGGACGACCACCAGGCCATCGATCTGTTCGGGCGCGACGCCCGCGTCGGCGATCGCCTTCCGCAGCGCCTGGATCGTGATGGCGCCGACGCACGTCTCCGGCCGGCCGTCCCAGCGCCGGGAGGTCGGCCCGTGGCCGACGCCGACGGCGGCGACCTTGCCGCGGTGCTCCCAGATCCCAAGCCCTTCGTCGTTGCGGTACATCGCATCAGGTGCGGTTGGTGTCGTCATTGCGCGCACTCCTTGCCGTAGGGGCCGTCGGATAGGTCGGGATCAGTCGTCAATCACGCGCCACTCGGGCACGAGCTGACCGTTCGCCGTGGGCTCGAAGATCACCTCGACGGCGGCGCCCACGGGCACGTCGTCCACAGGCACGCCGGGGAGATGCGAGAACATCTGGATGCCCGGATCGTCGTCCAGCATGATCACGGCAAGGTTGAAGGGCTGATCCTCCTGGAGCAGCCGCACGGGACAGTCATGCACCACGCCGTAGTTGTAGATCGTGCCGCGCCCGCTCATGGGCTTCCACTCGAATGAGTCGCTGGCGCCGCAATCGCGGCAGGTTTCCGCCGGAGGATGCTGCAACCGGTTGCACTCGAGGCAGTTCTGGATCACGAGGCGTTCTTCACTCGCGGCGTCCCAGAACGGTTGACTGAAGTCGTCCGGTAGGACGCCCTGCTTGCTCATCGGTTCCCCCTGCTGCTGGGCAGCCCTGCTCGACCGCCCATGGCGTTCGTGCAGAATAAGGGGCCAGAGCATTGTCCGTCGAAGCTGAGAACGAGAACGTCCGCTACGAGCCCGAGGAGCGTCCTCCAGGGCTCGTTACTGTTGGGTCGGGGCTGCAGGCCGCGATGGTCATCGTCGCCCCCGTGGTCCTGACCGTCGTCATCGTGGCCCGCATCGCGGAGCAACCCGACTCCTACATCACCTGGGGTGTCTTCGCCGCGCTGGTCGTGAGCGGCGTCACGACCGTCCTTCAGGCCATCCGCGTCGGTCGGGTGGGGGCCGGCCATGTGCTCATCATGGGGACATCGGGCGCCTTCATCGCCGTCTGTGTAGCCGCGATGGTCGAGGGCGGCCCCGCCCTGATGGCGACCCTCATCATCATCTCTGCGCTGTTTCAGTTCGCGTTGGCGGCGCGGCTCTCGCTGTTGCGCCGCATCTTTACGCCCGTCGTCTCGGGAACCGTGATCATGCTGATCGCGGCCACGGTCATGCCGATTGTCTTCGACACCATGACTACCGCGCCCGAGGACACATCCGGGGCCGCCGCTCCGCTGGCTGCCGCGGCCACGATCGTGACGGTCGCGGTGCTGGTCCTCAGGGCCCCGCCCGCCTGGCGCCTCTGGTCGCCGATCATCGGTATCGCGGTGGGATGCGCGGTTGGGGCGCCCTTCGGCCTCTACGAGGTCCAGCAGGTAGCCGATGCAGCCTGGATCGGCGTCCCCGCCAGCTCCTGGCCCGGCATCGACGTCACACCCGGTACCGAGTTCTGGGCGCTCCTGCCGGCCTTTGTGGTCGTGACCATCGTGGGGGCGGTCGAGACCATCGGCGATGGCATCGCCATCCAGCGGGTCTCGCGCCGGAGAGCGCAGGCCACGGACTTCCGCGTTGTCCAGGGAGCCCTCAATGCCGACGGCGTCGGGAACTTCCTCTCGGGGATCCTCGGCACGCTCCCCAACACCACCTACTCCTCCAGCATCTCAATCGCCGAGGTCACCGGGGTCGCTGCCCGGCGCGTTGGCGTTGTCATCGGCGTCGCGTTCGTGGTCGTAGCCTTCTTTCCGAAGGTCGCGGCGCTCCTGATCGCGATTCCCGGCCCCGTGGCCGGCGCCTACATAACCGTCCTGATCGGGCTCCTCTTCGTGCAGGGGATGCAGCTCATCATCCGTGACGGCGTCGACCACCGGAAAGCGCTCGTGGTGGGCGCCGCTTTCTGGATCGGAACGGGCTTTCAGAACCAGTGGATATTCCCCGACTTGATCGAGGGGGGATTCCTCGAGGTGTTGCTCGGCAATGGCATGACCGCCGGCACCCTCGTCGCGGTCATCCTGGTCGGGTTCCTGGAACTGACGGGCTCTCGTCGAAGCCGACTCAACCTCGCCCTCGATACCAAGGCCGTGACGGCCCTCGAAGACTTCCTGCGCGCCTTCGCGGCGAAGGCCCGGTGGGACTCCGCCTCGACGGAGCGTCTGACCTCGGCGGGCGAGGAGACGCTATCCATCCTCCTGCAGGAACAGACCAACACGTCCGACCGCGCATCGCGACGGTTGGCTCTGACCGCACGGCTGGACAGGAACACGGCGGAGATGGAATTCGTAACGGTCCTGGAGGGGCAGAACATGGAAGACCGCCTCTCCTACCTCACGGAGCTGCCCCCGGTCCCCGACGAGCATGAAGTGTCGTTCCGGCTGCTCTGGCACTACGCCTCCGATGTCCGCCACCAGAAGTACCACGGCGTCGACATCGTCACCGTGACCGTCGAAGGGCATCGCTAGCCTCGGCAGCGGGCAGGGACGCTAGTCGATCAGGTCGTAGCGACGCTTCAGTTCCAGGATGCGCTCGACCGACTCGTAGATTCGGTCTTCCGAAATCTCTCCCGCGGCCACGGCATCGAGAATGGCTTGCTTCACGCGGTAGACCTCGGTTCGGTCGTCGGACAGCTGGTTCGCGATGAGGATCACGTCGACCCCCGCCTTGATCGCCTCGATAGCCGCACGCTCGAGGCTGTACTGCTCGACGATCGCGCCCATCTGCATGTCGTCGGAGAGGATCACGCCCTCGAAGCCCAGCTCCTCACGCAGGAGGCCCGTCACGATCGCGGTCGACAGCGTGGCCGGGCGGCCGCTCGGGTCGAGGTCCCGGTTCACGATGTGCGCCGTCATGACCGCATCCTCGTAACCGTCCTCGATCAGCCGTCGATAGGGCGCCAGCTCGTCGTCGCGCACGAAGCTGCTCGTGACGTCGGTGACCCCGAGGTGGGTGTCGCCCGCGGCGCTGCCGTGGCCGGGGAAGTGCTTGAGGGAGGAGATGACACCGGCGGCGCCGTGCGCCTCCGCGAACGCCTCGGCGTGCGCGGCCACCACTTGCGGGTCGGCGCTGAAGGACCGCTCCAGGGCGCCGATCGCCGGGCTCTCGGGAAAGACGTTGACATCCACCACGGGGGCGAGATTCCAGTTGATGCCGAGCTCGTGCAGCTCCGCTGCCGACGCCGACGCGGCGGCTCCCGTTGCCGCCGCCGTCCCGGCGCCGAGCGCCTGGTGGCTGGGCAAGTCGATGCTGAACCCGTAGGCGGGCTTGAGCCGGTTGATCAGCCCGCCCTCGACATCGATGGCGATGAAATACGCAATGTCAGCCTGCGCCTGCAGCTCGGCGATGAGGGCACGTAGCTGTTCGGGTGAGGTGATGTTGCGAGGCTTGGCTCCCCCGGACGGGAGGTCGTAGTCGAACAGGATCACGCCGCCGGGGGCGATGTCGTTCAGGAGCGCAACCGTCTCCCCGTCCAGCCGCTCGCCCGGGAACCCGATCAGGAGCATCTGCCCGACCGCATCCTCAAGCGACAGCGAGCGGGCGTCGTCGTCGGACCCGCACGCGCCCAGGGTCGCTAGGAGAGCCGCCAGGATGAAGCCGGTCAGCCAGCCCGTCACAGAAGCAAGCACCATCAACCCTCGAGTGTGTTGGCCAGGGGGAGGCGGATAACAACCGTAACACCCTGTCCCGGCCCGCCGCTCTCCACGGTGGAGAGGGCCGACCCCCACCACCACTCTCGAGATGATGGAGGCCGGCTCTCAGGACGGGTCACTGACGACGAGGGACCCGCCGCCCTACGGCGTGCTGTTGGTGACGGACTGGTTGGTGAAGCCCAGTACCGGTGCGCCCGAGTCCTCGCCACAAGGGGGCTCCGTTGGTTTCTCAGCACGGCCCATTTCAGCATGCCCCCGTTCGCCCCCTGTGCGGATCAGGGGGTTCCTCGACACTAGCACCACCGTGCAGTTCCTCGAGGAGGAAGGGTCGTCCTCGGGCTCGGCTACGGACAGCAATCGGCGGCCATGTCAACGGAATTGGTGCCCTCAGGTATGGCATAGGAGGCCCTTGGTGGTGTCGGACTCGCTTGGGGCAAGTTCGCTATCTGGGTACGCAGTGCCTAGATACTCAGGCAGTATGCCTGCACATGCGTGACTGGCCCGTGGCAATTCGGAGTCCAATCCATATTTTTCTGTAACTATGCCAACTTCTAGTAGGTGGCTCTCCTGAGCTGCGGCGAGCCCTTGAGCATCCCCGCATCGCGTCCGGTCCACCCGGTCGCTGCGATCACCCGAGGAAGCGCAGCTCGGGCAGGCAGGTCCCGCAGCCCTTCACATCCCGCTTCCCGGTGCTCAGCGCCCTCTCGATCGCTTCCTGTCTCGTGCGGAAGGGGCCGTGCCACCGATTGTCGGGGAGGCGCGTTCCGTACCGGCCCCGGCCGTCGTTGCAGTGCGCGCAGATCGCCCGGTGAACCCGCACCCAGCCCGTGGCATCGTCCTCGTACACCCACCAGTTCAGCCGCTCGGACCTCTCGCAGGGCTCAGGCCGCTCCGGGAGAGCGGCGGGAAGGAGGCATGCCCTTCTGCCGTGAGTGGCGCGCTGCCTCGGCGTCCGGGTTGCGGGTCTACGTTGGACCCAAGTGGGGGGTTGGCGGGCGTTCGCTCGGAGCGGCGGTTCGTCTTGAGGGACATACCAGTACCTCCCGCTCCTGCGTGAAGCCGCAGGTGCGACGACGAACATTTTCCCACCGCTTCTATTACTGGTACGTGACGATCGGCTTAAAGGTCCGTAATGATCTATAACTTCCACCGATTTGAGGCAATATTGCCCCGCGGAAGCCGTTTCGCGCGCCCTCCGCGCGTGGCGGCGGCGCACTTCCTCCCATTGAAGGCGAGGTGACGAGTTGAGCCAGCCCGACGACCGAGAACGCCGCATCCAGGAGCTCGAGGAGCGGCTCTCGCGCCTGAGCGAGGCCAGCCTCCGCATCAACGAGAGCCTCGACTTCGAGACGGTGTTGCAAAACGCGCTCGACTCCGCCCGGGATCTCACGGGAGCCCGCTACGGGGTCATCGCGACCGTGGACGAGCAGGGTGGGCTGGAGACGATCCTGACCTCGGGCACGAGCGAGGAGGAGCACCAGCAGGTCGTCGCGCTGGAGGGTGGCGAGGAGATCTTCGCGCACTTCGTGGCCCTGGCCGATCCCGTGCGAGTGGACGGCTGGGGCGCCTACGCGGCGTCGGTCGAGTTGAACGGGGTTCTTCCCATGCCGGTGTGGGCTGGCCTGACCGCCCCGATCCGGTACCGGGGCGAGTCCGAGGGCGTCATCTTCGTGGGTCACGACGAGGAGGAGTGGCGATTCAGCACCGAAGACGAGGAGATTCTCCTCATGTTCGCCGAGCTTGCGGCCAACGCTGGGCGGGGTGCTGACCTACCAGCACCTGCTGGAGCGGGTCTGGAACAAGAAGGGCGATGGCGACGTGCGCCCCGTGCGCACCATCGTCAGCAAGCTCCGCCGCAAGCTCGGCGAGGACGCCGACAACCCCCGCTACATCTCCACCGAGCCCCGCGTCGGCTTCGGCATGCCCGGGGAAACGCCCCAAGGCATGCACGCCCTGGGCGCAGACTCCGCTAGATTGAGGCGATGGCCAGGCGAGGTCGACCACCACACCCAGATGTGCTCACGCCAGCCGAGTGGCGTGTACTCGAGGAGTTGCGTGCGGGTGGCACGTACGTGGAAGTCGCCGTCCGGCTCGGGATCCAGCTCGGAACCGTCAAATTCCACGCCAGGAACA
>VXRS01000207.1 GCA_009838385.1 Dehalococcoidia bacterium
GTGTAGGCGATCAGGAAGGTCGCGTGGTTCACGGTGTAGCGCCCATCGCCGATGTCACGTTTCGTGATCTGGGGCATGCCGAGGAAGGTCAGCAGCGAGGAGAGCGTGTCGGGTTCGATAGTGAGGCCGATGAAGCTCGAGTCGAAGAGGTCGAGCCAGCGGCGGATGGCGGCCGCATCGTCGCGTTCGGGGTCTGTGGTGATGAAGACGACGCGGATGCGTTCGACCAACTCGGGATCCATGGCCTCCAGCACCTTCGAGAGCTCGAGCAGGTGGGTCGGGCAGATGTCGGGGCAGTGGGTGTAGCCGAGGTAGAGCAGCGTGAGGTAACCCTCGGTCTGGGCGAGGAAGTCGAACGGGTCGCCGTTCGTGTCAGTCAGGACGACGTCGGGCTTGGGGAGGGGCGGGGTTGCGCGCGCCCCGCGGTAGGCGATCCGGGGGGCCTCGCCGGCGGACGAAGCGGCGGTGGTGGCTCCATCGCCACTACCATTTTCGTCGACGGTTTTCGGCGGGCCCGAGACCTCGAAGGGGGCCTGGTTGCGGTCGTCACCGCCGCAGGCCACGAGTACGACGGCGAGCAGGGCGACAACGAGAAGCGTCAGGAATCGCAAGGCTTCACTCCCTACTGCTCACGGGGCACGAACGGGCGCCACTCGTTGCTGGTATCGGCGGCATCGAGGCGGCGGCCCACGCGCTCTTCGTGCGAGGCCCACTGCCAGGCGACGATCAGCAGGGCGATCAACCCCAGCGCCTCACCGGCGATGAACATGATCGCACCCGCAATCTGCTGGTCCAGCAGGGGGCCGGGACCCCAGGCGCGCGGGATGACGGCCAGTTGCTCGTAGATGACGTTGTCGGGCTCGTGGAAGATCAGGCCGAGGAAGGCATGGATGGGCACGAGCGCGAGCAGGTAGACGAGCCGGACGGGGTAGGACAGGTTCCAGCGGGTGGGGTTCCCGCCGATGACCGGCCACCAATAGTGCAGCCCCGCGAACAGGAAGATCGCGTAGCCGACAAAGTGGAGCGGCGCACTCTCGAGGCTCGCCTCGAAGGCGGGGGTGACGTACCAGAAGAGCGGAACGGCGGCGAAGAGGAACACGCCTACGAGGGGGTGCGTGAAAGCGCGGAAGGCGCCCGCGTGCAGCACCGGGTAGATGACACGCCGGCGGCGCTCCTTGCCGGAGGCGATGAGCCAGAGCGTCATGGGCGCGCCCAGGAGGATGAGCGGCGGCGCGATGGTGATGAGGATGAAGTGCTGCACCATGTGCAGGGTCAGGAAGGTGCCGTCGTAGGCGGCGATGGGGCCGAAAACGGTGAACAGCACCAGCGCGAGCCCTCCAAGGAAGGCCGCGACGCGCGCGTTCGACACGAGCTGCCGCGCGTGCGAGGCCTGCGCGCGCTGGCGGGTGCGTACGTACCAGACGCCGGCGAGCGCGATGAGGAAGATGGGGATGGGCTCGATGGCGAAGGTGAAGATCGCCTGTGGAAATTCGGGAGGAGGTACCTCCGCCCAAGTGCAGACCCATATCCAGCCCGCGCCGCCCCCGTCGCCGGCGCGCAGGGCAATCGTGCCAACGATGCTCACAACCAGCCCGCCAAGGAAGGTCAGGAAGAGCGTCCGGTCGGTCGAGTAGAGGGAGGTGAGAGCCGTCGCCTTCATGGTCGCCATTGCTGCCGGCTCCTGTTCGTCCAGCCTACCGCCTTGTGATTCTTCTCACAATTGCGGTATGGCCTTCACCGCGGGGGGCTGTCGGCGATAACGCCGGCGGACAGGAGCGCGGTGTACTCGTCTCCACTGTAGCCGAGGAGGTCGCACAGGATCGCCTTGTTGTGCTGCCCGAGCGTCGGGGCGCCTGCGAAGCGCTCGACGAGCGTCTCGGAGAGGTGGATGGGGAAGCCGGGAAACTCGCGACGCCCGGCGTCGGGGTGGTCGATGGGAACGATCATGTTGCGGGCGCGCAGGTGGGGGTCGCCGACCATCTCCAGATTCGAGAGGGCCGGACCAGCGGCCACTCCCGCTTCTTGCAGGAGCACGGCCACCTCGTGAGCGTCGCGGCCAGACGTCCAGGCGGCGATCTCCCTGTCGATGGCGTCGTGGCGGTCGAGACGCTCCGCGTTGGTCCCCAGAGCTGGGTCGGTTAGGGCCGGGCGGTCGATGAGCGCCACCAGCACCTTCCATGCTTCATCCGATTGCACGGTGATGGCGACCCAGTTGTCGTCGCCGCGACAGGGGTAGACCCCCTGCGGGGCATACGCCGGGGAGCGGTTGCCGCGCCTCGCCGGGGGCTCGCCGCTGGCTGAGGCGGCGATGACGAACTCGCCGCCGATGGAGACGTACGACTCGAGCTGCGAGAGGTTCACGTAGACCGCCCGGCCTGTGCGGTCACGCTCGCGGAGGGCATCGAGGACCGCAAAGGTCCCCGTAAGGCCGCCGATGCCGTCGGGGAATGCCGCCCCCTGCTTTACGGGTCCGCCTCCCTCGTAGCCGGTTGTGGCAGCAAGGCCCGAGTGCGCTTCGAGGATGGGTCCCCAGGAGCCACGATCGCGATAAGGGCCCGT
>VXRS01000240.1:0-19831 GCA_009838385.1 Dehalococcoidia bacterium
CGGAGACGCCCGTCGTTGCCGCCGTGCAGGGAGCTGCCATCGGCGGCGGGCTCGGACTGGCTCTCTCCGCCGACTTCCGCGTGGCCGCGCCTGAGGCCCGTTTCGCCGCCAACTTCGCCCGTCTCGGCTTCCACCACGGCTTCGGCCTCACCGTCACCCTCCCCGCCCTCGTCGGCCAGCAGAAGGCGCTCAACCTCCTCTACACGGGCCGCCGCGTGAAGGGCGAGGAGGCCCTCGAAATCGGCCTCTGCGACGCCCTCGCCCCGATCGAGGAGCTCCGCGACGCCGCCCGCGAGATGGCCGCCGAGATCGCCGGATCCGCCCCCCTCGCCGTTCGTTCCATCCGCCGCACCATGCGCCGCGGCCTCGCCGAACGCGTCCGCATCGCCACCGACCACGAGCTCGTGGAGCAGGACTGGCTCCGCGAAACGAACGACTTCCGTGAAGGCGTCCGCGCCACGGCCGAGCGCCGCACCCCCGACTTCACCGGCACCTAGAGCAGGAGCGAGCCATGAACGAGTTCCAGGTCGAGATCACGACACCCGACGGCGCCGTCGATTGCTTCGCCGTCCACCCCGACGGCGACGGACCCTTCCCGCCCGTCATCCTCTACATGGATGTCGTCGGCGTCCGCGAGGAGCTGCGCAACTTCGCCCGCCGCATCGCCGGCGAGGGCTACTTCTGCCTGCTCCCTGACATGTTCTACCGCCTCGGCCCGCAGAACTTCGACCTCTCGAAGGGCCGCGAGGAGATTGAGCGCATGTTCGCCGCCGGCCGCACCCTCGAGATGCCCATGGTCATGAGCGACACCAACGCCTGGCTCGACTACTTCGACTCGAACCCAATCGTGAGCGGCCCTGTGGGCGCCATCGGGTACTGCATGAGTGGCCGCTTCGTGGTCGCTGCCGCAGGCACCTTCCCCGAGCGCTTCGGCGCCATTGCCTCCCTCTACGGCGTCGGCATCGTCACCGACGAGGACGACTCGCCCCACCTGCTCGCCGACCGGATTAAGGCCGAGCTCTATCTCGGCTTCGCCGAGCACGACCCCTTCGTCCCCGAGAACGTCATCCCCGAGCTGGGCAAGGCGCTCGACGCGAACGGCGTGCCCCACGCCATCGAGACGCATCCCGGCACCGAGCATGGCTTCTGCTTCCCCGAGCGCCCGGGCTACGTCGAAGACGCAGCCGAGAGCGTCTGGCGCACTGTGTTCGACCTGTACAAGCGCCGCCTGAAGGGGTAACCGGCCTTACAGGCCCAGCACCTCGCCCGCGTTCGCGTCCATGGCGGCGGTGATGCTGCGCTCCGACATCAACGCCAGCAGGCCCTCAGCCGCCTCGACGAGCTGGCGGAAGGACTCGTGGTCCTCCTCGCTCGCGTCCGGGGGCGGCGGTTCGAGGGCCTCCAGGCCCCGGATGCCGATGAGCGGGATGAACATGCTCGCCAGCAAGCCCAGCCGGTAGTCATCAAGGCACTGCTCGAACGAGTACCCCGTAACCCCGTGTTCCAGGAGCGTGGCGTGGTAGAGCTCCACCAGCTCGTCGCCGATCGCCTTCCGTTTGGCCGGTTCGAACCCCTGCCCGATGAAGTACCCGAGATCCCGCAGCCCCGAACCGTAGCCGGCGAGCTGCCAGTCGAGGATCACGATTTCGTCCCGCGTCCCCCGCTCACCGAAGAGGAAATTCTCGATTCGGAAGTCCCCGTGGATCAGCGTCGCTCCTGAGGCCGCGCCCCGCTCAAAGAGCGTGCCCCAGTCCCGTACCAGCCGCTCCCCGATCGGGAGGAACGAGGGGTCGACGCGGGGCACAATCCGCTCTGCGAACAGATCCCAGCCTCCCTGGACGAGCGGCGTGCTGATTTCCGTTTGCTGCTCCGTCGTGGGTACCCACGCCCAATCCCGCAGCCTGTCGCTTTCCCACCAGTGGGCGTGCACCTGCGCCAGCGTCTTCACCACCAGGGGCGCCTGATCCGGCGGGCAGGAGTCGGTCTGGCTCAGGGTGCCAAGCTCTCCGAGATCCTCCAGCAGGAGCGCATACGAAGTCCGGTCCTCGAATGTCCCCCCGTAGCACACCGGCACGCGCGCAGGGCACTCCCCACTTGCATCCCGGTACCAGTGGACCTCCGTCTCGATGATCCCCGCCGCCCACGGCCTCAAGTAGTCCGGCAGCGTCACGAAGGTCGGCGTCTTGGCCACGATGCTCGCCGGCGGATCGCCATCCGTGGCCTCGTAGGTCGGCGTTACCCGAACTGCCTGGCTGATGTAACCCCGGCCCACACCGATGTCCTCCACCTCGACCTGGCTGACGCGGCCGCTCGGCAGGTGGCCGCCCTCGCGAAGTGCATCCGTGAGCCACTCCGCCGTGATGCCGTCCTTGTTCGCCAGCGGTTCCATGCGATCCTCCCGCGCCTCCTGCGGCGCTCCCGTGGGCAGTCTCCGCTGCTGGCCCTTCCGTTCAAGCGCCCAGCAGTTCGCCCGCCTTCGTGTCCATCACCGCGAGGATGTTCCGCTCCGCCATCACCGTCACGAGTTCGACGCCCGTCTCGATCATCTCCCGGAACGCCTGCTGCTCCTCCTCTGGCGCCTCCGGCGGCGGGGGCTCCCGTTCGGCCATCCCCATCATCCCGATGATCGGGGCGTACATGCTCCACAGCAGCCCCAGCCTGTAGTCCTCGTGGCACTGCGCGAGCGAGTAGCCGGTCACGCCGTTCGCGACGAGCGAGGCGTGGTAGGTGGCGATCAGGTCGTTCTCCACCTCGCGTCGTTCATTCGGGTCGAACCCCTGCGAGACGAAGTAGGCCATGTCCCGCAGTCCGGACCCGTACCCCGAGAGCTGCCAGTCGATGAACACGACCTCGTCGGGGGTACCTGCCTTGCCGAACAGGAAGTTCTCGACGCGGAAGTCACCGTGCACCAGCGTCGCCGCCGATGCGGCGCCGCGCTCAAAGATCCCCGCGAAGTCGCGCACCAGCCGCTCCCCCACCGGCAGGAAGTTCGGGTCGACCCGCGGCACGACCTGCTCCGCGAACATCTCCCAGCCCCCCTCCACCAGCGGCGTGTTCAGCTCGGACTGCCGTTCCGAGGATGGCAGCCACGAGGCTGCCTTCAGCCGGTCGCTCTCCCACCACTGCGCGTGCAGCGCCGCCAGCATCGACACGATCACGTCCGCCCGGTCTCGCGGACCGGAGTCCAGCTGGCTCATCGATTCGAGCTCGCTCAGGTCCTCCAGCAGCAGGGCATACGACCGCCACCCCTCGAAGGCTGCGCCGTAGCAGCGCGGAACACGCGCCGCGCAGTCGCCGCTCGCCTCCGGGTAGAAGTGCAACTCAGTCTCGACCGCCTGCCCCGCCCACGGCTTCAGGTAGTCCGGAAAGTCGACCGAGACGGGCAGCTTCGCTACGAGGCTCGCCGGGGCCGACCCGTCCGCCCCCTCGTACCTGGGAATCAGCCGGACCGTCTCACTGATGTAGCCGATCCCGATGCCCTCGGTGCTTACTTCCACGTCCGACACCCGCCCCCGGGGCAGGTGCCCACCCTCGCGCAGCGCCTCCGTCAGCCACGCCGCCGTGACCTCGTGCTTGCCTCCAAGCGGTTCCATGCTCCCTCCAGCTAGGAGTCCAGAACCGTCGTTTCCGACCCCGCCTGCATGATGGTGATGTGCGACATCGGCGAGCCGGTGTCGTGGGCGCCGTGCCAGTGGTCTTCACCGGCGGGCACGACGGCGCAGTCGCCGGCACTGACGACATGCTCGCCTTCGCGGTCGCCCACCTTCCCGATACCGGAAACCACGTAGAGGATCTGGTCGCTGGTGTGGCGATGCCAGCCGGCCCGCGCCCCGGGCCCGAAGTGCACCACCGACGCGTTCATTTGGTCCGAAGCTGAGCCCGTCAGCCCCCTTCCCCAGACCTGGCCGCCCTCGAATATCGCAAGTTCCGAGCGCTCGGTCGTCTCGCCCTCGTCCGACTTCTGGATGTGAAGTGCCATCGCTCGCCTCCTGTGCGCGGCGCAGCATAGCGACGCTTGCCCGTTCGCGTCTCCCTTCCCTGTCGCCGGATAGGTGAGGATGATGTGAGAAGCTCACCTTGGGACATACGTGGCGGCCGAGCTGCGCTGATCCCCAGGTCCACCCGTTACCAGCAGGGGTAGACGCTTTCCTCCGTTCGCACGAGGGAGTTCAGGATCTTGTCGAAGACCTCGTGGACCCAAGGGTTGTCGTCCTCGACATAGCGAAGGAACTCGTGGTCGTCATCGTCCTCGTTGAGCCCGTCGTAGTCACTGTAGTAGCAGTGGCCGAGGGTCACGTGTTCGAGCGCAATCACCAGGTGGGCGTCCCGGTCTTGCATGATCAGTGTGGCCAGAAGCCAACCCTCCCCCCTACAACTGGCGTAGGGGAAGCACCACGTCGCCGAGACACGCATGTGTACTCCCTGGGGGATGACGACGGCATACGCGCCTCCGGAGAAGCTGGTGGGCAGCACGGTGGGTGTCTTCCCGTCCCCCGTCACGTAGACCTCAGGGGGCCCTATCGTCCACTCAAGGCGAATGCGATCCCAGCGGGTCAATCCCTCCGGCGTCGGCGTGAACTCAGGGGCCACCGGCACTCGACCATCGACTTCGATCCACCGGGCCTCACCAACCCGGTACGGGCTTTCATAGCCGCGTTCGACTGAGAATCCCTTGTCCGCCAGCGGTACTCGCAGCGGCGTCGAGGAGCCGGTGCGGATGATGGCCCAGGCGTCTTGTTCATCGTTGATGTTCCGCCAGATGGTCACGCTCCGCTCCACGACCTCCGGCGTCGACGTGGGCCGGGGAGTGGACTCTGGCGTGAGCGCGGTGGCGGACGTAGCCGTCGCGGGCGGGGTAGTTGCCTCAGTTGGATCCGGTGCGAGCGGCAACGGTGCGTTTTCGTCGCCACCTCCCCGCGAGACGATCAGCAGCACGACTACCAGCACGGCGGCGCCGACCGCTCCCGCAAGCCCCACCGCCACCCAGGTGAGCGGCCGACCAATGGTCGCCAGCGCAACGGGGGCTGCCAGCAGCCCCCGCAGGTGTTGCCGGACTCCCTCGCTCCCCGGGCGCCAAGCAGCAAGCGCGTGGCGGTCGTCGACCCCCACCTTCCCGAGCATATTCGAGATGTGGTACTTGACGGCGTCAGGGCCGATACCGAGGCGAAGGGCGATCTCGGCGTTGGTGCCGCCCTTGCGCAACTCCTCGAGCACACGCCACTCGGCCGGCGTCAGGATGTCGGGATGCCGTGGTCTCCCGCGGTTTCGGCGCTCCATTGGGTCAGTCTAGGACCCGGTCTCCCGATTATCCCTACCCGACCTGCTCTGAACCTTCGGCGGCTCACCACGCGAGAGAGGATGAGGCTACTGCGAAAGCTAGGTCCTGTCGTCATATCGCTGTAATGTTCTTCGTCTTTGACACGCTGGATGACCGGACCTGACTCCCGAACCCGCTACAATCCCAACCCGTGAACGAGCAGGGCCTGACCGTCACCCTTGAGTACTGCGCCCAGTGCGGCTACCTGCCCCGCGCCCAGTGGATGGCGGGCGAGATTCTCGCTGCCCTCCAGGACGACATCGGCAGCTTCGCCCTCATCCCCGGTGGCGGTGGCTGCTTTGAGTGGGCCGTGGACGGCGAGGTTGTCGCCTCGAAGAACGCCACCGGCCGCTTCCCCGAAGTCGACGAGATCATGGAGCTCATCGCCAACCGCCTCTGAGCCGAAAGGAGTCCCCCGTGTCCGATTCCACCATCACCGTCTTCGACCCCCGCGGGCACGCGCGCGTCGTCGCCCAGCAGGCCGCCCCGCGTCCCTCCGGCCTCGACGGCCTCCGCCCCGGCGTCCTCGAGAACCGCAAGGCCAACGCCCGCCTCCTGCTCGAATCCATGGTCGACAACCTGCGCACAACGTCTGATCTGGGTGCAACCACCACCGGCAGCAAGCCGGTCGCCGGGCCCGCCAGCCGCGCCACCATGGCCACCCTCGTCGAGGAGTGCGACTTCGTTGTCGTCGGGTCATCCGACTGAGGGTCCTGCACGGCGTGGAGTGTCTACGCCTCGATAGCCCTTGAGAAGCGCGGAGTCCCGACCGTCACCGTCGTCACCGATGCGTTCGAGGGCCTCTTCAAGCTGGAAGCCGAGCAGCGCGGGGCGCCCGAGCTGCCCTACATCGTGATCCCCCACCCCCTCGGCGGCATCCAGCCCGACGCTGTCCAGGAGAAGGCGCTTGAAGCCGCCCCGGCCCTGCACGCAGCCCTCCTCGGGAACGGCGCGTGAGCAGCGGAGACTCCCTCACCGAGCTGACCGCAACCCTTGAGGTCGAGGAGCTCGGCACGGGCCGCACCGGTCCGACCCTCGACCTGCCTGACGACATCGCCGTCGTCAGCCGGGAGTTCGCCGCCCGTGGCTGGTCCGACGGCCTCCCCGTCATTCCCCCCACCGAGGAAAGCGTCGCCGCGATGCTCGGTGGCACGGCCCGCGACCCTCTCGAGGTCATCGGCATCCTTCCGCCCCGCCGCGGCGAGGCCACCGTTCACGCCATCGCCGTCAACGCCGTCATGGCCGGCTGCGTCCCGGAGCACATGCCCGTGCTCATCGCCGCTGTGCGTGCCATCGCCCACCCCGAGTTCAACCTCTCCGGGGTCAATGCCACGACCCATCCCGTCTCCCTCTTCCTGCTGGTCAGCGGACCCATGGCGGGCGAGCTCGGCATCCACTCGGGAAGCGGCTGTTTCGGCCCCGGCTTCGCCGCCAACGCGACCCTTGGGCGCGCCCTCCGACTGCTGCAGCTCACGGTTTCGGGGGCGTGGCCCGGCCGTGGCGACCGCTCTACCCAGGCGACTCCCGCCAAGCTCGCCTTCTGCGCTACTGAGAACCTCGAGGAGAGCCCCTGGCCTCCCTTCCACACCACCCGCGGCTTCGAACCCGGCGAGAACGCCGTCACCGTCTTCGGCACCGAGGGCCCCCACAACATCCAGGACCATGGCAGCAACACGGCCCTCGGCATCATGCTCACCATCGCCGGCTCCATGTCACAGGCGGGAAGCAACAACATCCTCTCGCGAGGCTCGCCCGTCCTCGCCTTCGGACCCGAGCACGCCGCCACCGTCGCAGCCGAGGGCTGGTCCCGCGAGGACATCCAGCGCTACATTTTCGAGAACGCCCGCTACCCGCTGACCGAGCTCTCCGACGAGCTCTTCCAGGTCATCCAGGAGCACACCGAGCAGGGCATCCCTGTTCCCTTCTTCGAGCGCGACGCCCTCGCCCCCATCGCCGACGGTCCCGAGCATATCCACGTCATCGTGGCTGGCGGACCGGGCAAGCACTCCTCGTGGCTCCCCACCTTTGGAAACATGACCCGCCCCGTCACGATGTCGGTCGACTAGGCGCGATTTACCCGCTCAGCAGTTCTCTTGGGTTCTCCGACAGCATCCTCGACCGTGCCGGCCATCGCGACTTACCCCAGCGAGGCTTCGAGCTTGTCGAACGCGGCCATGATGGCGGCGAAGCGCTCCTCGACGGCCTCGCGGGTTTCCGGGTGCGTGACGATGTAGAGGTCGTTGGCCTTGACCCCCTCGACCACCCGCGCTGCCATCTCCTCCGGCTCCCGAATGTTCGCGCCGATGATTCGGGGCATCTCCATCCCGGGAGGCAGCTCGAGCGGCGGCCCCATGTCCTCTTCCGACACCGGGCCGCCCGCGGCCTCGGGCCGGTTGCGCGCCGACTGGCTGATGCGCGTGTTCACCACTCCCGGGCACAGCGCCGAAGCGCCGACCCCCGTCGGCGCGAGCTCGTCGTGAAGCGTCTCCGTAATGCCGACCACCCCGTATTTCGCGGTCGTGTAGTTGATAACGCCCGGGGCCGCCATTGGCACCAGGCCGGCGATCGACGCCGTGTTCACGATGTGCCCTTCGCCCTGCTCCACCAGCCCCGGCAGGAACGCAATAACGCCGTTCACAACCCCCTGCAGGTCGACGTCCAGCACCCAGTCCCATTCGGCCGCGCTCATCTCTGTTGTGGGTCCGCCTGAGATCACCCCCGCGTTGTTGCACACCACGTGGTACGCGCCCAGCTCCGCCTTCGTCGTCTCCGCCAAAGCCCGCACCGAATCGAGATCGGTCACGTCGCAGGTCACCGAGATCGCCCGCCGCCCCTTCGCGCGGACCTCCTCCGTCACCGCCTCCCCGGGCCCGGCCTCGATGTCGCCGATCGCGATGTCCATCCCCTCGTCCGCGAACGCGAGGGCCATGCACCGTCCGATGCCGCTGCCGCCGCCCGTGATCACCGCGACCTTGCCGTTCAGTTCCTGCATCACTCACTCCACAGTTGGTCGCGCGCGAGTCTACAGGCAGGGAACGGGTGGCGCGGGCGGGTGCCCCGTCACCCCGAGGCTATGGCTTCCCGTGCAGCTCCGCCGCCCGGTCGTACGCCGCCATGATGGCGGCGAAGCGCTCCTCCACGGGTCCGCGCGTCTCCGGGTGGGTGACGATGTAGAGCTCGTTGGTCTTCACCGCCTCGACCACCCGCTGGGCTACCACCTCCGGCTCGATGCTCTCCCCGCCGATGATGCGTGGCGGCTCGAAGTCGGGTGGGAGCTCCGTCGGTGGTGCCGGCCGGGGTGGAACGGCGTCGGCGTCCGGCCGGTTGCGCGCCGACTCGCCGATGCGCGTGTTCACGATCCCCGGGCAGAGGACCGAGGCGCCCACGCCCGAGCCCTCCAGCTCGCCGTGCAGCGTCTCGGTGATGCCCATCACGCCGTACTTCGCGGCCGTGTACGAGATGATCCCCGGCGCCGCCAGCGGGATCAGCCCCGCCATCGACGACGTGTTCACGATGTGCCCGTCGCCCTGCTCCACCAAGCCCGGCAGGAACGCCTGGATGCCGTGCACCACGCCGTCCAGATCGACCCCCAGCACCCAGCTCCAGTCCGTATCCGACATCTCAGTCGTGGGGTTGTTCGCCACGACCCCCGCGTTGTTGCAAACCACGTGAGCGCCGCCCAGCTCCGCCTTCGTCTTCTCCGCCAGGGCCCGCACCGAGGCAATGTCCACCACGTCGCAGGTCACGGCGATGGCCCGCCGGCCCTTAGCCCGGACCTCCTCCGCCACGGCCTCTGCCGGCCCCGGCTCGATGTCGCCGATGGCGACGTCCATCCCTTCGTCCGCGAAGGCGAGAGCCATCGCCCGTCCGATGCCGCTGCCTCCGCCCGTCACCACCGCGACCTTGCCGTTCAGTTCCTGCATGACACGCTCCCCGCTTGGTCGCGCGAGTCTACAGGCGGGCGGACGGACCGGGCGCTTTCGTCAGACCTCCAGGCCCACACCCCGCAGGAATGCGTCCGAGTTGGGCTCCCGCCCGAGGAAGTCGCGTACGAGCTGGTCGCCATCGACCGAGCCGCCCCGCTCCAGCACCGTGCGGCGGTACTCCGCCCCCAGTTCGGGGTTCAGCAGCCCCGCCTCCTCGAAGCGCGTGAACATGTCGTCTCCGAACACGTGTGACCAGAGGTAGCCGTAGTAGCGCGCGTCGTACCCGAACAGGTGCCCCCACCCCGACTGGAAGTGCGTCTCGGGCGTGTACGGGAAGGTCGTGATTTCGTGCAGCTCGCGCGTCGCCGCCGTGCTGTCCCCCTCGAATCCGGGCGCGTGGTAGGCCTGGTCGAGGTGGGCGAAATAGAGCTGCCGCACCATCATCACGCCCGAACTCAGCGTCTTTGCCGCCAGCATCGCGTCCAGCAGCGAGTCCGGCAGCGGCTCCCCCGTCTCGTAGTGACGCGTGAAGCTGGCCAGCACCTCGCGGTCCCACACCCAGTGCTCCAGCATCTGCGAGGGCGCCTCGACGAAGTCGCGCTCCGTGCGCGTGCCGCTGAACCGCCCGTAGGTCGCCCGGGTCAGCGTCTGGTGGAGGATGTGTCCGAACTCATGGAACAGCGTCTCCACCTCGCTGTGGCGCAGCAGGGACGGCGTATCCGCGGAGGGCTTGGTGAAGTTCGCGACGATCGCGCTCACCGGCTTCTGGTACGACCCGTCCGGCAACCGCCGCCCGCCGCGCAGCGTGAAGGCGGCCGCGTGACCGTACGTGTTCGGCCGCGGGAACAGGTCCATGTAGAAGCGCGCGAACGCCTCGTCGCCGTCCGCCTCGTACACGTCGAAGGCCTGCACGTCGTCGTGCCACACGGGCGCGTCGGGCCGTGCCTCGAAGCGCACCCCCAGCAGGTTCTGGCAGACCGCGAACAGCCCGTCCAGGCAGGCATCCAGCGGGAAGTACTGCGCTACCTCGAAGTCGTCGACCGCGAAGCGCGTCTGCAGCAGCTGGTCGTGGCAGTAGCGCCAGTCCCAGATCTTGACCGGGCCGCCGTTGACCTCCGCCATCAGCGCCACGTCCGCCTCTGCCTTCACCGTCAGCCGCTCCCGCAGGTCCGCCAGGAACGACCCCACCCGCTCCCGCTCTTTCGACATACACACCTCGTGCGCGTACGAGGCCCACGAGTCGTACCCGAGCAGGGCCGCCATCTCCCGCCGCGCCGCCAGCGCCCGTTCGAGCACGGCCACGTTCGCATCCCCGCCCTTCACCTGCTCCTTCGCGAACAACGCCCGCCGCAGCTCCGATGACTGCGCCTTCCCCATGAACGGGAAGAACTCCGGGTAGTCCAGGGACACCCGGAAGCGAGTCTCCCCGGCTGTCTCTTCCGTGCGGAGCGAGTCGATGAACGGTTCGGGCAGGCCGGCCATCTCCTCGCGCGAGACGAGGATGCCGTCGTCCCACTCGCTGATGTTCTTCTGGAACTCCACCCCCAGCGACACGAGCTCATCGCTCAATTCGCGCACCCGCGCCCGCTCCGCCTCCGCCAGCTCGAACCCGTTGCGACGGTAGTCGCGCAACTCGAAGTCGAGCAGTCGCTGCTCGTCCGGCCCCAGCGCCTCGCCCCGCCCCGCGTAGGCCTTGATCGCCGCGTACAGGTCTTCCCGGAACGAAAGGTCGATCAGGTACTTGTCGATGCGCTCCTCGGCGGCTCGCCCCGCCTCCCGCAGCTCCGCGTCCGTGGCCACGTACGCCATGAAGGCGTACTGCCCCGACGCCTGCGAGACCCCGTCCGTCGCCGCCTCCAGCGCCCCCAGCGTGTTCGCGAACGTACGCTCCCCGTCCGGCGTCGCCACGATCACGTCGACCGCCGCGTCGCACGCCGCGATCGCGGCCTCGCACGCCCCCGTCACCTGTTCCGGCGTCATCGCCGAGAAGTTCGGCAACCCAACATCAACGTCAGCCATGGTCCAGCCTCCGGCGCGGAATCGTACCGGCTGCGTGCTGAACGCGGGTCCAGTCCTGCTATTGGGGACAGCCTCCGTCTGCCGGAGGTTCCGGAAGGCGGATTTCGATGCCGGTCGTGCTGTCGATGGCGGGGTCTAGCACTGTCGCGTCCTCCAGCGACGGTGTTGTCCCCTCCGCGTCGTGGTACCACCTGCGCTCGCAGGTTTCGACTCGCACACCGAGAATGTAGGCGTCCTGGCGCGCCTCCAGGGTGAATGTGCCGTCGCTGTCACTCGTCCCGAAGGCGAGCCCCTTCCCATCCGCGGAGTGTGCCGAAACCTGGGCGCCAGGAACCGGGTTGCCAACCGAGTCGTAGATCGTGCCTTCGATCGCGATCCGGGTCGCCGGCAGAACGACCTCAAGCCCGATGGCCCGAAGCACGTCGCCGAGGTCGTCACGATCGACCACAAGAGGCTTCGCATCGTCACGATCGGGGACCAGCTTCACCGCCAGGCTCGGGGGAACCACCGTCCAGCCCGCGAACCAGCCCAGGGGTTCCCCTTCCTGCGAGAAGGAGAGCAGGTAGGAGCCGTCCCGCACGTCGAGTGAGAACGAGCCCGCCTCGTCGCTCAGCGCCTTTGCTGCGGAGCGGCGACTTGTCGTGGAGAAGGCCTCCGCCTGAACACCGCCGATGCTGGCCCCATCGGTGTCACGGATGACCCCCTGGATGCTCGAGCACAATCTCGTGAACTGGACTCGCAGGTCGGCTCCCCGGGGAGAGCTCCTGATGAGTTCCGCCTCTGCCTGGGAGCTGGCGATCCGTCCGTACCGCCCATACCAGCCGATGTGGCAGGTTCCGACATGGAACGACAGCAGGTACGAGCCTTCCGGCACCTCGACGTCGAACGTGGTGGGTCCCGACACGCCTCCCCCCCGCGCGACCACCTTCCCATCGGGCGTATGGATCGCAACCCCGATGGAGGGAAGAGGCTTCGCCGAAGCGTCGACAAACGTCCCGGTGATGCGATGGGTCACCGGGGCTACGTCGGCCCGGTAGGTCTCGAACGCCTGGTAGAACTCGGTCACCGAGAGACCGAATGCGGCCTTGAACCGTGACGGCCACGCCGACGGCCGCTCCTGTGCGTAGAAGTTGAACAGCGCCTCCTCGCCCGCATGGTTGACGAGCCAGTCGACCGCCAGGTGGGACAGCGCATGGGTTCTCGCGGTTCGAACCGACCCTTCGTTCCAGAACCGCTCCAGGGGAAGGGCGGTCTCCCTCGCAACGGGAATGACCGTGTGGCGCAGCCTGGTCTCGTAGCTCTGGAAGGCGCGCCACGCTTCGTACCGCCCCGACCAGTACGCTGCCGCTCCCACGGCCAGCCAGTCAGGCTCGTTGTTCTCGCGTCCGTTGCGTCTCCCCAGTTCGTCCTGGAGCGCGTGGACGTACTCGTAGGGGAGGGAGTCGAGACAGACGCTGTTGAGGAACACCGTCCCGTGCACGTACTCGCTGCACGCGGCGTAGTCATGGCCAAAGCGGATGCGTAACTCCGAGACCCCCACTCCCAGTTGTCGTCCGAAGTAGGTGACGACGCTGTCGACCTCCCTGTTGAGCGGTCCCCGCCGGTGCTTCGGCACCGAGAAGCCAAAGATCGCGATCGGCGGCGTGTCCAACTGCCACCACTCTTTCAGCGACGACACACGCAACCAGAAGGCCCTCCCGGTGCGGAGAGTCGTGAGAGCGTCGCTATCAATCCCCTGTGCCTCCACCACGACGTCCCCCAGCACCTCAAGGGCTTCGTCAGCTGCGATCCCGTCGGGGCCGGCCCAGGTGACGAGATTCCAGCCGGGCCGGAGCGTGGTCGCCCCAGTCCTGGGGTTCAGCGGACGTGTCCACTCCACAGCCTCCGTCCCGCCCAGGTAGAGGAACAGGCCCATCCCGGGAGTCAGCGTCGTGAGGCCGTGCGCCTGTCCGAAGTCCTCCCGGAAAGCCCCGGAGAACCGGTGTCTGAGCGTGTCCCACGAGTAGACCGCTTCCAGCCGCGGTATCGCCTCGAAGATCGCCGAGACTCCCGCCTCATCCTCTGTCCACCCCGCAAGATTCCACCCCGGCTGCAGTACCGTGGTCACCGTGTCGGTCGAGGCCTCCTCCGCGTCTGCGGTTCCGCGTCCTACCCCGACGCCCGAGGCGACCAGCAAGAGTGCGGCGAGTAAGACCAGCCGAGGCCTCGCGCGCAGCATGACCGCACCCTAGCACCGAGGCGAGACGGTTACTCGGGGAAGGTGCACTCCGTGTACTTGTAGCGGTCTGGGCGCCCCCCGCCCACGGTGACTCGCATGTCCGTCACATCCCTGCCCGACACCGTGAACCGGGCCCTTCCCTCCTCGCTCGTGTGGTCGAAGCCGGTTGCATGGCACGTGCTGAACCGGTCCGATGCGATTGAGAGGGAGTAACTGCCGTCCCGAACAGGAAAAGAGAACGTCCCGTCGTATGCCGAACGCAAACTGAAGCTGCGAGGCGACTCGCCCTCCAGCTTCAGTGAAATCGTGAGGTCGGCGACGGGCTCCCCGTCCGACCCGACAACCATGCCCGAGAGCCGCTGGCAGACCTCAGAAGGGCTGCGGGTGACCCTGATCGGCAGTTCTATCTCTTCGGAAACCCCGATGCTGAGGCGGCTCAGGTAGCTTGTCGTTTGCGACAAGCCGCGTCGGTCTGGCGCCGTCCAGTCGAGGGGACACTGGTCCCAGAGCAGCCAGAGCCGGTAGGCGCCGGGGTCCAGGTAGCTGTCGAAGCCGCCCGATTCGTCCGTTTCAAGGAACACGGTTCGGCCGGCCCCCTGGGGCCACCCTTGAAGCTGCAGGCCCTTCATTGGCCGTCCGTCTGTACCGACAACCGTGCCCTTGATCCGCGCGCAGTTGTTGGGGGGCCTCAGGATGAGGTCGTCGAGGTCGCCGTCTTCCGTAGAGAGCACCCTTGCGTCGTCGCGGCTCACTCCGAAGCGCTGATCCCCCTCGTACCACCCCACGACGCACTCGTCCGCCATCAACCCAACCTGGTATTCGACTGCCGGGACCATGGCTTCGAACCGCCCGTCCGCTCCTGTTGTCACCTTCCAGTCGGCCAACGACTCCGCTGCGCGCCCGTAGATCGTCACCCCTTCCCATGGCTGTCCCTCCTCGTTGATCACGATGCCGCCGACTCTGCGTTGGCTGGACGCCGACAGGGGCAGCGGGAGGTTGATCCGGATCCCCGAAACGTCCGTGGTCCCGACCTCTACGATGCTGGCCGGGTCCCCGAAAGGAGCGAAGCCCGCGTCTCCGTTGTACGAGCCGATGTTGCGCCGTCCGCTCGGAGTATCCGCGCGCAGGTGAAGCTCGAACGCTCCCGGCAACACCCACACGCTGAACGCCCCCGCATCGTCCGTCGTAGCCGCCAGGCCCGGCGTGTCCCCAACGGGATAGGCGTCGACCTCGATGCCTTCCTGCGGCTCTCCGTTGGGTCCCACGACGACGCCCTGGATGCGCCGCCACTGCGATGCCGCCGGGTCGACGGGGAACGTGATCGTGATGCCCGTGACGTCCTGCCCCTGCGTGTCGATCGTTTCCCTGTCCTCTGACAGGGGGGTGAAGCCGCTGTCGCGCCCATACCAGCCGATCGCTCGGCGACCCCGCGGCGTGTCTCCGTACAGGTAGAGATCGAAGGAGCCTCCCAACACGACCATGCTGAAGGCGCCTCTCTCGTCCGTGGTCGCGGCGGGGGCCGCGTAGTCGCCCCTCGGGATGGCATCAAGGTGAATGCCCTCGAGCCCCTGCCCGTCCGGCCCCAGCACGACCCCCTCAACCCGGTGCCATCGAAGGTTCGGCACCTTGATGGCGATGCCGGTGATCTCCATCTCCCCCATGTGGACGATCTCCGCCTCGCTCTTAACGGGGGTGAAGCCGTCTGCGCCTCCATACCACCCCGCGTGCTGCCAGCCCTCCGGCCCGTCGAGATTGACCTCAAGGACGTATCGGCCGGGCCCGACCGGCACGGCAAAGCTGCCGTCCTCCAACGTCAAGACCGAGTAGCGTGTTCCCTCCCCCTCGGCCTGCGCTCGTACCCCGGCTTCAACGAGAGGCCGTCCGTTCGCGTCTACCACCGTGCCGCTGAGCCTTGGGTAGGGGGCTGCGACTTCGGCCCGGTGAGCCGCGAACGAGGCGTAGAACTCCTCCACCCCTATCCCGAACGCGCTCTCGAACGCTTCCTGCCACGTTTCATGGGAGAACCGCTGGCGGTAATACGCCATGATGCCGTCCGTGGGAGCGAGTGTCGCCAGCCAATCGATCGCCACATGGGCCACGTTGTAGTTGAGGCTGTCGTAACTCAGCATCCCCTCGACCGGGGTGTGTGTGCGCCTCGACGCCGGCAGCACGGCGTCTCGAAAATGGGTCTCGTAGGGGCGGTCTCCGATGGCGTCGTAGTACTGGGCCGACCAACGGTTCGCCACGCCCTCGGTCATCCATACCGGCCCTGTGCCGCCCCTTCCCGCAACATGGGCCTGGATGGCATGGACGTACTCGTGCGCGATGGCGCGAACGCACGACTCGGCCAGAACGACCGTTGGGAGTGCAAAGAAGCCACACCCTCCCATGTCGTCTCCGACGTACACCTCCACGCTGGGAACGAAGAGCCCGAAGCGATCCGCGAAATACGCAAGCACCGAGTCAACCGCGTCGGGAAAGGAAGCCCGGGTCTCTAGCGCTACGTCCGGGTGGTACTCGATCGGTGGTTCAAAGCCACCCGGCTGAAGCCACTGCCGTGCGTTCGACGTGTGCACCCAGATTCCCTCTCCCCGGTTGATGCGCTGCACCGTACGGCCGCTGGCCGGCGCGCCCGGGACATACGGCAGGAATTGTCCGGTTGCCGCATCCCAGGTTGCTACCGCTCCAAGCTCCTCCGCCAGGGAGGCGAAGATGTCATCAGGGCCGGCCCCTTCTCGTCCGGACCAGCCAACGAGGTTCCACCCTTCTGCCAGAGGCACAAGCCCGCTCTCCACGAGTATCTCCCGCGTCCACCCCACCGGGTCTTCTCCGCCGACGTACAGCCACAACCCCATGCCGGGCTGGAGTGTGGACAGGGTTCCCGTGATGCCGGAGGCAGAGCGGGAAGCCCCGGTGAACGCCTGCGAGCCCCCGTCCCATGCGTGCGCCGACTCCAGTTGCGGAACGGCCTCGAAGAGAGCCGCGATGTCCGCTTCGGCCTCCGTCCACCCCACGAGATTCCAGCCGGGCGCCAGGTTTGTCGTCACCACCTCCGGCGGACGCAGGCACATGACCTGCCGGGTGTCGGTCTCCTCTCCGGAAACGACGAGATCGATGCCCCCGAGGTCTGCGCCGCTCACAGCGAGGGCCGTCGTCGAACCTCTGCCCCGCTGCTCCAGCCCACGAACCGTGCAATCGCTGCCGGCAGTCGTAAACACATTGATTGCGTAGGTTCCGTCTGGACCGTAGAAGGCGAACGCTCCCTGCTCGCCGGTTCGGAAGGAGATGTTCCTGCCCAGGAGCCTCCCCCGCCCGTTGGCGTGGAGTTGCACCTCCTCCAGAGGCTCGCCGGCGCCATCCGTAGCACGGCCCTCGACGCGCCTGCAGAGGTCTGCTGGCGTGTCCGGCAACCGCACGGTAAGGCCGGTTACGCCCGCGCCCTGAACGTCGATCGGCCCCGGTTTGAATCCGGTGTAGCCGTAGGAATAGCTCCCCTCGAAGCCCGCAAACCCCAGCAAGCACTCGGTTCCTTCAATGGTCACGAAGACTCGAAGCCGGTACGAGCCATCCGGAACCTCCAGTGCGAACGTGCCATCGGGGCCAGTGGTTGCCCTTGGGGCCAGCCCCTCGATTGGATCCCCGAATGCAAGCAGGGAGATCCCCTCAAGGGGCTCGTCTCCCGGCCCGAGGATGGTGCCCTGGAGGGGGTAGTACGGGACGTCGAAGTGGCAAGGATGCCACCGGTTTCCGGTGAAAGATTGCTTTCTAGCGACGACCACACGGACTTGCGAGGAACCGCTTCCCGCCACCGTAACCACTGCCTGCCAGTTTCCCTCCGGGTTCTCGGGCCCAAAGACGGTGCAGTCGCTGTACGTGTCGGACAGCATGCGGAGGTTGTACGACCCTTCATGGAGCACCAGGCGAAGTTGCCCGTCCGCTCCCGCATGTCCGCGCTGTTTCTCGCCTTCGCCCTCAACGAACGCCGCTACGACGACTCCTTCGATCAGCCCGCCATCCTCGCCGACAACCGTGACCTGCAATTCGTGCCGTGTTTCCTGTGCCCCCGCTCGCTCCACCCACAGACCACTTGCCAGGACGACTGCCCCGACGAGCAAGAGTGCGGTTGGTGGGACCAGCCGAGATCCCGCGCGCAGCATCGCCGGAGCCTAGCACCGATGTGCCAGATTTACCCCGCCCGACTCCATGCGACCGACGCGCCGGCGGTCCATCGTGCGGGCTCCTGGCTACCTTTTCTGACAGAGGCGCTCCAGCAGCGCCGCCCTCGTCCCTGGAAGCTCGATGACGACGTTGCGCCGGTGCATCCCGGTAATCGGCTCGGCCAGGTGCTCGTCCGACTCGTACCGGCCGTCCTCGTCTCCGACAAAGCCTTTCTCGCCCCACTCGCCCGCAAATGACCAGAAGGTGCGGCTGCCGTGGGGACACCTCAAGATGACCCCGAGCGTGTGGTGTTCCTCCGGGCTGCGCGCCCGGAACTCTCCCGCTCCGTTGGTCCGGCCTCCGGGCGCCAGGATGTTCTCGCCCTCCACCCCCATGACGACGTAGAGATCAACCTGTGGGACGGGTCGGCCGTCCGGATCGCGCACTACCCCGGCGATCTGCCACTTGAACGGCGGCGCGACCTTCCCCCGATGCTCCTCGAACGCCTCGACGAACTCGTCCGGCGTCATGTCGAACGCCTGCCGGAACTCCTGTCGCCCGCCCCCCAGGCGGAAGAACTCCATGAGCGCCTCCTCGCCCCTTCGCTCAACGAGCCACTCAACCCCGAGGAAGCCCACCTCATAGACGAGGTTCTGGAAGGCCAGATCGGTGAACATGCTGGATACGGCGGCGTCGTATGGACCCGGCAGCGGTCGTCCCAGGCCGGACCACACCAGTCGCGATGCCTCTCGCCTCCACGCCAGCGACCTGCGCCCCTGCTCCTCCGCGTACTGCGCGCTCGCGTACACCGCCGAGCCTTCGATGAGCCATGCCGGCCAGACGCTGGCCGTCCCCGCAACGAGCCCGACGTGGTCCTGCAGAATGTGGAAGTACTCGTGTGCGATGGGGCCGCCGTGCGCCCTGCTCTCGTTGTCGCAGGTCTCCACCGAGATGAAGATCGCAGCCTTCCAGACGAGCCCGTTGCAGATAAGCCAAGAGGGCAGCTCCACACCACGCTGCCGCCATTCCGGGTCGAGCCATTCCTGGTACGCCTCGTTCAGCGCCTCGAAGTCGGTTGAGATGTACAGGGTGAATTCCGAGGTCACGACGCCGAAGCGTTCGGCGAAGGACACCTGGACGCTCTTCACTTCCCGCGTGATCGCCTTCTTCTCCTCGTCCGTGAAGTCGCCAAGGAACACGATCTCCGGTTCCGGCACGTCGAGGCGCGCCCACCGTTCCTCGATCGCCTCGTCCGACCCGCACGCCACTAGGAACACGACAGAGGCCGCCAGCACCAACAGGCTGGCGGCCTCCGTGCGGTTGAGCGCCATTCGGCTTAGCGCGTGAGCCAGCCGAAGGGCTGCGGTTTCCGCTGCGCCTTCGGGTCGATCATGATGTTCACGATTGACGGCGTTGGGTCGTTCACCGCCGTCTGCAGGGTCGAGTCCAGTTCGTCCACCGTCGTGACGAAGTAACCCTTGCCCCCGAACGCCTCAATGATCTTCTCGTAGCGCGCGTTCGGCATGTACGAGCCCGGCGGGATGTTGTTCCGGTCGAGCTCGCTGGGACCGCCGCCGATGCCGTTGTTGTTCACCACGATGAACGTGATCGGCAGGTTGTAGCGAACCGCCACCTCGACCTCCATCGCGCTGAAGCCGAAGCCCGCGTCGCCCTCCACGGCCACAACCTTGCGGTCCGGGTGGACGGCGGCGGCGGCGATCGCCTGGGCCACGCCCACGCCCATCGTCCCGAACGTGCCCGCGTCCAGCCGCGAGCGCGGGACGATGTTCGGCAGCACCGTGCGGCCGATGTCCATCGTGCTCGCGCCCTCGCTCGCGATGATCGCGTTCTCGGGAATCGCCTCGCGCACGGCCCGCAGCACGCGGTAGTAGCCCATCGGCTCCGAGTCGTCCACTTCCATCGCGGCCACGGCCTGGCGGTTCTCCTCGGCCTTCGCCGAGAGGCCCGTCCACCAGGTCGTCTCCTGCGGGTAGGTCCAGGGGTTCTGCTCGAGCGCGACGTTCAGCTGGCTCGTGATCGCCTTGCCGTCGCCCACCAGCGCGACTTCGGTCGGCACGTTCGTGCCGATCTCCTCAGCGCTGATGTCCATCTGCACGACCCGCACGTCCTTGTTGAATCGCGGCGGCAGGCCGAAGTGCATGATCCAGTTCAGCCGCGCCCCCATCAGGAACA
>VXRS01000240.1:19931-21946 GCA_009838385.1 Dehalococcoidia bacterium
CGCGGCGGCAGGCCGAAGTGCATGATCCAGTTCAGCCGCGCCCCCATCAGGAACACGAGGTCCGCGTTCTGCAGCGCGTATGACCGCGCCGGCGCCACCGACAGGGGATGGTCGTCAGGCACGACGCCCTTGCCCATCGGCGAGGCCAGGAACGGAAGCTGCGTCTTGTCGATGAACTCCCGCACCTCGTCCTCGGCGCGCGCATAGGCCATGCCCTTGCCGACGATGACGAGCGGGCGCTCCGCCGACTTCAGCGCGTCCACCGCGGCATCGATCGAGCCGGGCTCGGCGTAGGTGCGGGGTGCATCCGGACAGCGATCCTTGAACTCGATCTCCGATTCCTCGACTTGCGCCGTAATCACGTCGTTCGCGAAGTCGAGGTACACGGCCCCTGGCCGCCCGTACATGCTCGTGCGCACGCCCTGCTCGATGTAGTAGGGCACGCGCTGGATCGTCTCCGCCCGGCGCGACAGCTTCACGAAGGGTCGCGCCGCCTCAACCTGCGGCGCCTCCTGGAACGAGCCCTGCCCGTCCTGGTACGAGTCCGGCGCGCCGCCGATGAGGATCATCGGCCACGTGTTCGACCACGCGTTCGCCAGGCCGGCGATGCCGTGGATCATTCCCGGACCGCACACCGTCAGGCACGCGCCCGGCCGTCCCGTCAGGTAGCCGACGGCGCCCGCGGCGTAACTCGCCGCCTGCTCGTTGTGGAAGCCGTAGTACTGGATGCCCTCGCGCTGTGCCGCTGCCGCAATGCCCGCTACCGGGAATCCCACTACGCCGAACATGTAGTCGACGCCCTGCTGCTTGAGGCTGCGAGCGATTACGGTCGCGCCGTCGATCTCTGCCATCTGATCACCCCTTGTGGTCGTAGCCCGCCGGATGATACGGGAAGAGTCCCCCACACTCCCGCTCCGCCCTTATTGAGACAATGGGGCGATTTCACCGAAACGGATCGGTAAGATTCGCGGCCAGTACCGCAAGAGGAGTGCACCCATGCCTACCGACGCCCGCGTTGTTGTCTGCCCCTCCGAGCCCGGTCCCCTCCGCATCGACGAGATCGCCCTCCCCGACCCCGGACCCCACCAGGTCGTCGTCAAGCAGTTCGCGAGCGGCATCTGCCATTCCCAGCTCCACCAGATGCACGGCCCCCGGCCCGCTCCCCAGCTCCTTGGCCACGAGTCGACCGGCACGGTCGTCGCCGCCGGCAGCGAGGTGACGCACGTCAAGGAAGGTGACCGCGTCATGGTCACCTGGGTGCCCCGCAGCCCCGACCTGGGCCGCCGCCCCGACCCCATCTCCCTCCAGCTCGAGGACGGCTCCACCGCCATCTCCCAGGGCGTCTTCACCTGGGCCGACCACACCATCGCGGACGAGCAGTACATCGTCTCCATGCCCGAGGACGTCCGCACCGACGTTACCGCCATCATCGGCTGCGCGGTGATGACCGGCTCCGGCGCCGCCTACCACACCGCCGGCGTGAAGCAGGGCGAGAGCGTCGCCGTCTTCGGCGTCGGAGGCGTGGGCCTCTCCGCGATCGTCGCTGCCGCCGTCGTCGGCGCCGACCCCATCATCGCGGTCGACCTGAGTGACGAGAAGCTGGAGTTCGCCAAGGAGTTCGGCGCCACCATCGGCGTCAACGCCTCCGAAGGCGACGCCGTTGAGCAGGTTCGCGCCCTCACCACCAGCGACACCGAGTTCGACTTCATGGGCCGCCCTCTCGCGGGCGTCGACTACGCCTTCGACTGCATCGGCGTGAAGCAGACGATGGAGCAGATCCTGCCCGCCGCCCGCCCCGGCGTGATGGGAGTCCGCACTGGCGGCATGGCCGTCCTTGTCGGCGTCCCCCAGACGAACGTCGAGATCGACGCGCGCGACCTCCTCATCAACGAGAAGAAGTACATCGGCAGCATCGGCGGCTCCTGCCGCCCCGACCGCGACTTCCCGATGTTCATCCGCTGGTACAAGGAGGGCGACCTCGACCTCGACGCGCTCGTGACCGCCAGCTACGAGCT
>VXRS01000111.1 GCA_009838385.1 Dehalococcoidia bacterium
GTGTGGTGTGCTGTGTGCGATGTTCGTAAGGGCGGGCCGCCTCGATGTGCGGCCCCGTGGATACGGGAGCTGCGGACGCTCAGTCTGTCTGGTCGTCGAAGACGTCGTCAGCTGCGTAGGCCGTCGCGATCACCTGCTCGGTCATGCTCTGTTCAATCATGGGCTTGACTCCTTGGGGGTGAAGCGGGAGGGCTCCGTGGACGGAACCCTCCCGCGCGTTGGAATGCGTTTGTGAGCCTCAGTCAGCGTGATGAGGCGCCGAGCGCCAGGTGCAACTGGACGCTCGCAGGTGCAGCGTCTCCCCTGGGGGATTCGCCGCGGTCAGCGTCGTCCTGACGATGCCGTCACGCTCGATCTCGCGGTGCAGGCCCACCAGATGGTCGGATGACCGTGGGGCGCGCCGCAGAGGCAGCGCTCCTCGTCGGCCTCATCGTCGTGGCGGATGACGAGGCCGAGCGATGCGTAGACGATCACGACTCCTGCTCCCTGAGCAGGCGCTCCGCCCTGCTCACCCACGCCCGGGAGCCCACTTCGAGCCCCTCGAAGGCGGGATCGTTCCGCAGGTCGCCGAGCCTCCGCAGCAGCGCGCCCGTCCGGGCACGGCGCCTGCGCAGCGTGCGGTCGCTGGGGCCGCCGCCGTAGTCGGCCCCGCTGTCACGCAGCATGTGCTGATCGTCGGTCGACGGTCGGCTGGCGTAGTTCCAGACCCAGGCGCGCCGGGTCGGGTGCCAGCCCAGCTCGACCACCAGCCGCGTCGGGTGGCGCAGCATCTGGTTGTCCTCTGGTGTGAATGGAATGTATGGCCCCTGTCTCATGCCGCCACCTCCTCGAACAGGTCGAGCAGCGAGGTCCCGAAGAAGTCGCAGAGCTTGCGGGCGAAGCGGTCGCCCGCCCTGCGGTGGCCGCAGATGAGCTTCGAGAGCATGCTCCGGCTGCTCGCGGTGGCATCCGCGACGTCGACCTGGCTGAGGCCGTGAGCGCCGCAGAACGCGAAGAAGATGGCGGCGTTCAGCCGCCAGCGGGCGGGATCGGCCCCGGGTCCGCCGGGGTTGCCTGGCGCGAACTTGCGAGCGAGGTAGCGCCGGTGGGCGTCCTCGTTCAGCACGCGCAGCCGTCCCCAGACGGGGACGATGTGCCGGTCGTCGTGTCGTGCTAGCATGGGTCGTACCTCCTGTTGCGCCGGGCCGTTGCTGCCTCTGCCGCGCAGTGAGGAGAGAGGCCGGGGAGATGCAAGCTCCCCGGCCTCTCGTCATCCCTCTCGTTTCCTTCCTCGATCCCCGCGATGACCTCAGCGGGAACCCTCGCGTGGTGGCCACCGACGCTCACGCGTGCGGCAGCTCGGCGTTCCGGTCAGTGCATCTGCACCTCCTTACGTTGTCGCCCATGCCGGCATCCACGGCGCCGGGCGTGTTGAATGACGGTTTGGCTAACAGGCAGACCCCGCCCCCGGTGGATGCCTGATTCGGAAAACGGAGCGCGGGGTGTGCCCGGTTCGTGCGGGTCGAACGCGCAGCGACTGAGCGGGAGATATGCCAGGCCAGCCGGAATCCTTCGGTGGGGGAACCGGCTGGTGGTCAGCGGGAAAGATGCAGCGGCGCAGTCGGGCGTGGCCGAGGGCTACGCTCGCTCTCGGACATGCGAAGGCGGCACTGGCAATGTCGCTGCCAGCGCCGCCTCCAGGTCGCGCCGGATCACACCCGGGGGAGGACCTAGGCTCCGCGCGCGCCGAGCGTAATCTAGCACCTCTCCGCCCGCGACTGCGAGATGCGCGGCGGAGACGGTATCGGTATCCTGTGAGCGGTGTTGGAGTGTCGGTTCAGGGGAGCTGGGGGCCGGCACCCCATCACCACGCTGGGGAAGACAACCCGGGCGTCAGGGCGCCTGCGGACTACGTGGCACGAACTGCTGGAGTTCGCCTATCGGCTGCCTGTGTCAGGATCCCCCGAACAGCTCTGCGACGGTCCGCCCGAACGCGCCGGCAGCGTCCCAGTCGACCAGTTCGCCGAATCCCTGGAACACCAGTGCGGCGCCGAGCAGCGCCAGCAGCGGCACCACCGAGCTGACGACGTCGCGCAGGAACCCGGATGGCTTCTGCCGCTCGCCGTCGTGCAGCGCCTTCCAGATGGAGTAGGCCACGCCAATGGCGACGAAGCCCAGGAGCAGAGCTACGACGGCCACGGGGAGACCCAGCGGGTCGGTCAGTGCGAGGACGAGCAGGCCAATGGCCGAGAGCCCGGCGGCGCTCAGCGTCCAACGCATCCACCAGTCCATGTTCTGTCTCCTGCGCATCGGATAAGTTCCCGCCGGTCGCGTGGCGCACCATGCTCTTGACAGTCACAGCTGCCAGCTCATCCTACCCCACCACAGTCAAGGGGCAAGACTCCGCCACGGCTACCCAGACGACGTACGGAAGAGAACCTCAGCGTCAGCAGCGGTTCACGCCGCGCACGCGAGGCAGTCGCCGGAGCTGTTAATCGCACTCGGGCGATTTGGGGTGAGGTCAGGCTTGTCAGCGTGCCCGCCCGGTGTCCCCGTCTTCGATGCGGCCCGGGGAGAG
>VXRS01000290.1 GCA_009838385.1 Dehalococcoidia bacterium
CTCCCCGCCCTCCAGGCCCGCTTCCGCGACCATACCCTCGGCATCTTCGAGCGCTGCGGCATCAAGAACGTCGCTTACTGGACCAATTCCATCGGCGGCCGTAGCGACGAGCTCTGGTACGTCCTCGCCTTCGACGACATGGCCCAGCGCGACGAGGCCTGGGCCACCTTCATCAGCGACCCCGAGTGGCGCCAGGTCCGCGCCGCCTCCGAGGAGGACGGCCCCCTCGTTCACCACATCGAGAACCGCATCCTCGCCCCGACGGACTACTCCCCGCTCCAGTAGAAGCCGGCACACTCGTGCCGGCGGTCGCCGCACGGGTGGTGTGCTACGGTTGCGCCGCGTGGGGAGGCTGGAGGCGTCTGCCATGAAGAACTGGATCATCGCCGCGCTCGTCGCCGTCATCGCCATCGGGGGTGCGATCGGCGCCTTCGCCGCCACCCGCACCGTCGACCGCGTCGTCGAGGTCCGCGTCTGGGAACACGCCGACGACCCATCCCGCAACTACATCAGCATCCGCACCCAGGGCGGCGACTGGAGCGAGACCCTTCCCGTGACAGCCGACCGCGAAAGCGCCCGCGGGGGCTTCCGCTACGGCGACCTCACGGTCGTCCTCCCGTTCAGCGTCGCAGTCGCCGACCAGTCCGTCCTGGGAACGCAGCAGTCCTCCGGTCACTGGTCCATCAGCCGGCTCTACGACCCCATCTACGACGTCGAAACCGTCTCCGCCATCCTCGGCACCGAGGCCGTAATCGACAAGGTCTGGACCACGGCCCAGTACGACGACCCCTACATCCAGCTCTACTGCCGCGGCGACGAGCTGCAGGCCCTCGTCTACTGGGACCAGCCCATCTTCGCTCCCGTCCTCCACAACCCCATCCCCACCATCCGCAGCGTCTACGCAGTCTGGCGCATCGACGGCGGCGAGCCGATCACCGAACGCTGGCTGCCGGCCACCCACGGCATGGCGACCTTTGCCCAACACCCCGACGAGTTCATCTCCCGCATCCTCGGCGGCGAAACGCTCATCTTCCGCGTCGTCCCCTCCAACGGGGAGGAGCACACCCTCACCATCGACGTCTCCGGCCTCGCCGACGTCCTGGGCAACCTCACCTGCTACTTCCGCTAGGGCGCCGGGTCTGCGACACGCTCGGCCGCTTCCCCAACCGAAAGCAAACGGTGTGTAGTACAGTTAGGTCGTGTCGCAAAATGTTGAGGATGGGCATCCGGGGTCGATCCGGGAGTGGGAATTCGACAGCTCCAATGTGCCCCACCTCGCGCGCCACGGCGTCACCCCCGACATGGTTCTGGAGGTTGCTGCCAGCAGCCCGTGGATCGTACCGACCTTCCCGCGGGCGGGCAGGTCGAGTTCCCACAGGATGATTGGCCAGACGATGGATGGAAAGTGCTGGACGATCCCCATCATGAAAGTGGAAGATGATCCGGAGACTTGGAGAGCGATCACCGGGTGGCCCTCCACGCGGAGGGAAGAGAGGCACTATCGTGAGCAGGCTCAGTCTTGAGGAAGAACGCGAACTGATCGCTGAGATGGAAGCTCTGCGGGATGCAGACGAAGACATTGATCAGGCGGATTCATGGACCTTCCCGCCCGGGACGGAACACCGTGCCGTTCTGCGCGTGAACCTTCCGTTTGAGGCCATCGATCGGCTGTACAAGGCTGCAGAAGCGGATGGCATCACCATGGGGGAAGCCATCGTCAAGATGCTCGATGGTCTCGACAGCAAGAACCACGTCGAGGACGAAGCGCCCGCCGTGACCGCCAGGCGGAAGAAGTCCGCAAAGGCCAGCTAGCCCCGCCCGCGCCCCGACTCCGCTACCGTAGCGCCGCATGACCTTCGAACCCCTCCCCCTGACCGTGCTCGTGCGCACGCGATCGCGTGTCGCGACGCCGCTGACGCGGCTGCTCGACGCGCTCGGCATCGCCACCGAGCCCGCCGCCGGCAACGTCACCGTCTGCGTCCACGACGAAGGCGACGAACCGGCGTCAGAGGCCGGGGCCTCGGTCGTTCTAGGCGCCACCGACGAGGCGTTCGACCGAGCCCGCCGCACCGTCGGCGCCCGCAACCCCCCCCTCGGCCCTCCCGGCCAGGGCCTCCTGCCGCCCGCGGGCCACATCGCCACCGTCGCCGCCGCGGGCGCGACCGCGGCCGCCCGGCTGCCGGCCCTTGCGCTCGCCGCCGGCGACCGCCCCGGCCCCGCCCGCATTGATGTCGAGCACCTTGCGCTGCACATCATCATGCCAGTCGTCTCCGCCCTCTCGGTGGGGGTGATGCGCTCGCCGGTGCGGCCCCCCAGCCGCATCACCTACCCCCTCGGCATCGTCCCCTGCGCCGACGGCGAGGTCGGCGCCTACCAGGCCGTCCCCACCGAGTGGCCCCGCTTCTGCGCCATGATCGGGCGCGAGGACCTCGTCGAGGCTTACCCCACCGTCGAGTCGCGCCGCGAGAACGGCGCCGCCATCTGGGAGGCCGCCGCCCCGTGGTTCCGCTCCCGCCCCGTCGACGAGGTCGTGCGTATCGCCCAGGACCCAGGCC
>VXRS01000273.1 GCA_009838385.1 Dehalococcoidia bacterium
GAGCCTGTTCGGTCACCCGTCGCATCCTACAGGGCGGCCCTGCCCGTGCGTCCCCCACCGTCTGCTCCGCTATAGTCCCGCCACCGCGTGCGAGGAGGTACCAGATGGCAGGCAAGCTCGAAGGCAAGGTGGCGGTCATCACCGGCGGAGCCAGCGGCATCGGCCGCGCCACCGCCGAGCTTTACGCCGACGAGGGCGCCAACGTCGTCATCGCCGACCTCCAGGATGGCGCCGACTCCGTCGCCGCCGTCCGTGAGCGCGGCCGCGAGGCCATCTACGTCCGCACCGACACGAGCGACGAGGCTTCGTGCGAGGCCCTCGCCGATGCCGCCGTCGAGGCCTTCGGCGCCATCGATGTCCTCCTCGCCGGCGCCGGCATCAGCAACTGGCGCTACATGGATCCCGAGCCTGTGCAGGCGAGCTCGGTCGGCGTGAACGACTCCTTCCTCGTACACGCCCCCGTTGAGGCCTGGCAAAAAGTGCTCGACGTGAACCTCACCGGCGTGTTGCTCTCCGACCGCGCCGTCGCCCGCCGCATGATCGAGGCCGGGAACGGCGGCGTCATCATCAATATCGCCTCCATCATGGCGAAGGTGCCCCAGGTCGGCGTCGGGCCCTACTGCGTCTCCAAGGCCGGCGTCTGGATGCTGACGAAGGTGCTGGCGATGGAGCTCGCGTTCCACAACATCCGCGTCAACGCCATCGGCCCCGGCTTCATCGAGACCCCGATGACCGCGGGCCTGAGCGAGAGCGAGGTCGGAGCAAGCTGGTCCATGGGCCTTACGCCCATGAAGCGCATGGGCGTCCCCGAAGAGGTTGCCAGGACCGCCCTCTTCCTTGCCTGCGACGACTCCAGCTTCTACACCGGCGCTCTGCTCCACCCCCACGGGGGCGTGTTCACCGATTAGCCGTCAGGCCCTGCCGCCCCGCGTCCGGGCTACGACATCCGCCGCAGGGCGGGCTGCGTGACGAACGCTCCCGTCGTGAGCACGAACAGGATCGCGCCGCTGATCACCATCCAGAACGGGGCCCCGAGCCAGATGGCCATGAAGCCCGCCAGCATTCCGCCGAACGGCCCCACCCCCTGGAACGCCAGCGTGTGAATGCTCACCACCCGCCCCATGATTTCGGGCGGCGTGTTCGCCTGCACCAGCGTCTGGTTCAGGTTCATGAAGATTCCCGCGGCCACACCCCCGCAGAACATCACGGCGGCCGTCACGGGGTACCAGGGCGAGACCCCCAGAAGGGGCACCACGATGCCCGCCGAGATCAGCGTGCCGATGACCCAGCCCCCCTTGTTCTTCAAGTCCGGGACCGAGGCGATCGCGAGTGAGCTGATCACGGTGCCGATGCCCATGAAGGTGAACAGCAGGCTCGCATCGAGCGCATTCCGCCCCAGCTCCTCCTTCGCGATCTGTGGCAGGAGCGTGCCGAACGGCCCGATGAGGAAGATGCCGGCGATCCCGAGCAGGATGATGAGCGTGCGGATGCCCTGGTGGTCCCAGACGAACCCCATCCCCTCCCGCAGCTCCTGGATCGGTTGCCGGTGCTGCTCCGCCGAGCGGACGGTTGGCACCCGAAGCGGGATCAGCGCCAGCGTGCCGACCAGGAGCAGGACCCCCTGCGCGATGAATGCTCCGCCGATGCCCCACACCGCGATCGCGAGGCCCCCCAGCGAGGCTCCGACGATCTGCGAGATGTTCATCGCCATGCTCATCATCACGATCGCCTTCAGCAGCGTTTCGCGGTCGACCACGGTGGGAACGATCGCGTTCCGCACGGGCAGGCCCACCGCGATCGTCGCGCCGATGCCCGCCGCCAGCAGCAGCGCGAGCACGGTCGTCATCGCCCCCGCCACGATGATCACGCCCGCTGCTACGGTCACCGCCACCGCCACGACCTGGCTGGCGAGCACGAGCGTGCGCCGGTTGATGCGGTCGGCGAGCACGCCCGCGGGGATCGTGAAGAACAGCACCGGAATTCCCAGTGCGAAGAACACCGCCCCCGACCACTCCGACCCTCTCCCCAGTCCTCCCTCGTCGATCGCTTCGATCACCAGCCAGACGAACGCGAACCGCTGCATCGCCTGCACGAGCGCGAAGCTCAGCGTGTTGATCCAGAGGTAGGTGAACGGGCGGGAACGAAACGCCGAGAACGTCTCCAGGGTCGGCAACGACGGTCGGTTGCCGGCCCGCGCCGGTGGGGCAGAGACGCTCTGTGTTCGTTCGCTCACTGGCCCGTCAGCGGTTCACGCATTCGCGCATCATAGGGCGCTGACAACTACCAGTTCCCCTTGGCAGGCACGCGGCGTGCTGCTGAACCCAGCAGGGCGCATCCACCCGCTAGGAGTCTGACTCCCGCCGCTCGCGCCACAGCCCCTCCAGTTCGCGCTCCGCGATGCGCCAGCCGGCTTCCGTGCGCACGAGCACATCGCGGTAGATTCCGCCGGTCACGACCACGCCCCCTCCCGCCTCCTCTCGCTCGACCTGCGTCGCGTGGAGATAGGTCGTCGCCGTCGCCCGGTTGCCCTCGAGCACGACC
>VXRS01000233.1 GCA_009838385.1 Dehalococcoidia bacterium
TCATCGTACGCGAGCGGGGCGGCAGGCGGGCGGCGTAGACTCGCCGCGCGACGCAGGAGGAGGACGCCATGGACGTAGCGCCAATCGACATTCCCAGCCGGCTCGACGACGAGCACCGACCCGTCTTCGAGGGGATGCCGCGGCCGCAGCGCGACTGGTCGGATATACCCGGCACGCGGGAGCGGATGGCGGAGATGCGGGCGGCGCTGCCACAGCCGGTCCTGCCGGCGAACGTGGCCATCGAGGACCGGACGGTCCCCGGTCCGGAGGGCGACCCCGACGTTCCCGTGCGCCTCTACCGGCCCCAGGGGCTGCCGCAGCCGGCGGGCGCCCTCTACTGGATCCACGGGGGCGGCATGGTCATGGGGAACGTCGAGATGAACGACCCGTATTGCGCGAACATCGCCGACAAGCTGAACGTGCTGGTGGCCTCGGTGGAGTACCGGCTGGCGCCCGAGGACCCGTTCCCGGCGCCGCTGGAGGACTGCTACGCGGGACTCGCGTGGCTGTGGCGCTCGCGGGAGGAGTTCGGGCTGGACCCGGAGCGCATCGCCGTTGGCGGGGCGAGCGCAGGCGGGGGGCTGGCGGCGGGCGTCGCGCTGGCGGCGCGGGACCGGGGCGAGATCCCGCTCTGCTACCAGCTGCTGGTCTACCCCATGCTCGACGACCGCAACGAGACGCGCAGCAGCTACGCCGTGACCGACGGGCGCACCTGGAACCGGGAGGCGAACGACGCCGGCTGGAACGCCTACCTCTCGGGGAACGCGGGCGGCGACGACGTGTCGATCTACGCAGCGCCGGCGCGGGCAACGGACCTCGCGGGTCTACCGCCGGCCTACATCAACGTGGGCGACCTCGACCTGTTCGTCGACGAGGACGTGGCCTACGCGCGGGCGATGGCGGACGCAGGTGTTCCGGTCGAGCTGCACGTCTACCCGGGGGCGTACCACGGATCGAACGGCGCCGTGCCGACCTCGGTGCTGTCGCGGCGGTGGGCGGCGGACGAGCTGGCGGCGCTCGGTCGGGCGTTGGGAGGGTAGGGCGATAGCAGACATCCAGGCCGCCGTGCTGGCAGCGCTTGAGGCGCTGGGCATCGAGTACGAGCGGATCGCGATCGACCCGGCCTTCGGGGACACGGCGGACTTCTGCCGGGAGTACGGCTACCCGGTGCCGGAGTGCGGGAACACGATCCTGATCGCGTCCCGGAGCGAGCCGCGGCAGTTCGCGGCGTGCGTCGTGCGCGCGGACACGCGGCTCGACGTGAACCGTCGCGTGCGGAAGCTGATGGGTGTGCGCAAGGCGTCGTTCGCGTCGGCGGAGGACACGGTCGCGCACACGGGCATGGCCATCGGCGGCGTGACAGCGTTTGCGCTGCCGGAGGGCCTCCCGATCTACGTCGACGCGGCGGTGTTCGAGCTGGACCGGGTCATCCTCGGGAGCGGCGTGCGCAGCTCCAAGATCGCGGTCGCGCCGGACGCGCTCAGGCGCGTCCCGGGGGTGGAGGTGGTGGAGGGACTGGCGCTACCTATCGAGAGCTAGTAGGTCAGGCGCGTTCGGGTTCGCGGTAGTTGGGGGGTGGTTCGTGGCCGACCCAGGTCTTGCCGATGTTCTCGTAGTGGCGGTACGAGATGAGGGCGTGGGTGGCGGACTGGTGGGCGTCGCGGAGCTTGCGCTCGAGGGGGCTGTCCATGCGGCTGCCGGTGGTGCCGGCGGCGTTGTTGAGCACCCCGACCATCTGCCGTACGGACTGGGCGGCATGGGCGCAGGCGAGGTGGGCGAGTCGGGCGTGCTCCCAGTCGGGGGTGAGGCGTCCGCCCTGTGAGGGGAGGGGGCCGAGGTGGGCCTCGAGGGCGTCCTGCGTCTCCATGACGAAGATGCGGGCGGCCTGCAGCGTGGCTTCCGCTTCGCCGACGCGAATCTGGGCCTGCGGTTGGTCCTTGAGCATGGAGCCGGAGCCCCAGGGGGTCTTGACGTTCGCGAGCTCGATGAAGGAGTCGATGGCGCCGCGGCCGACGCCGAGGGCGACGGCGGCCTTGTTGTAGACGGCGTGGGTGGGGTTGCGGTAGGTGGGGTTCTCCCAGATCTCGCTGGAGGCGAGGGCGACCTCGGGCAGGGTGTGCTCGGGGGGAACGTAGCAGTCGGTCATGCGGACGTCGTGGCTGCCGGAGCCGCGCATGCCGGCGGTGTCCCAGGTGTCGACGACCTCGAACTCGCCGCGGGGGACCATGAAGGAGTTCACGGGCGTCTCGCCGGTGTCCTCGTCGGTCATCTGCGAGGCCATGACGAAGTTCCAGGTGGCGTTGTGGCTGCCGCTGGCGAAGGAGCCCTGGTAGTTGAGGCGCCAGCCGTCGCCGTCGCGACGGGCCTTGCGGCCGGGGTTGGGGCCGTTGGGAGGTCCGAGACCGGAGCAGACGAGGACATACCAGTCGTCGCACATCTCGTGGGCGAGGGCGGGTTCCATGCGGCGGATGACGAGGGCGTTGATCTCGGAGTTGATGTGGACGCACCAGCCGACGGAGCCGTCGATGGCGGA
>VXRS01000308.1 GCA_009838385.1 Dehalococcoidia bacterium
GCGCGATGAAGCCCTTGATCTCGTCGGCGTTCATGCGCTGGCCGCGGAACTCGGCGTGGACGATGCGGGAGACGAGGTCCTCGCCGGGAGCGTCCTCGGCGCGACGGATGAGCGGGTCGAGGTAGTCCCACATCTCGTTGCGGGCCTGGAGGCCGCGGGCGAGGTGCTCGCCGCCGAAACCGAGCCCCTCGATGAGGTGCTGGTACCAGCGCACGAACGTGTCCTCGTCCTCGCGCGGGAGGCCGAGCATGTTCGAGATGACGCGGATGGGGAACTGGGTCGTGAACTGGCTGACCAGCTCAACCTCGCCGGTCTTTGCGAATCCCGCGGCGATGTCGTCGGCCGACTTCGCCCAGATCCTGCCCATCATCTCGCGGGCGATCTGCTCAATGAAAGGTAGGAAGGTCTGGAGGCGGTTGCCGACGAACTGATCGGCGACGACGTTGCGGAGGAAGCGGTGCTCGTCGCTGTTGCCGTACTCGAGGATGTTCGGCCCGAAGACGTGCTTTTTGCCGAACTCGTAGTCGCCCTTGGGGTCGTACTCGGCACGGTCGAAGTCGTCGTTGTTCTGGAAGATGGAGACGATGTCGTCGTAACGGGTGACGACCCAGTTGTTGTGGAAGAGGTCCTGGTAGGCGGGGTGGTGGTCGCGCAGCCGCTTGTAGAGGGGGAAGGGATCCTTGATGTACTCGGGGCTATCGAACTCCTGGGGCTCGATCGCCAGCGCAAGCTGCGCCTTGATGGCCTCTTCCATGGTCATGGCTTCTTCGGCTGCCGTCATCGTCGCCTCCGGGAGGTGGGTTCGTGCGCCAAAGGCTACCGCATCGGGGGAAGGGCTTGCCGCACGGGAGGGGCGAAAGGAACAGGGTTGCTACAATCGCGAGAGGCCGCGAGCGGGAGTAGCTCAGCGGTAGAGCGCCTGCCTTCCAAGCAGGATGTCGCGAGTTCGATCCTCGTCTCCCGCTCCAGTGTCCCAACAAGACACCGCACAGGATGAGCCATGCCGAATCGTGACAAGTGGACGGCCGATGACATCCCGGACCTGACCGGCAAGGTCGCCGTCGTCACGGGAGCGAACAGCGGCATCGGGTTCGAGGCCGCGAAGGAGCTCGTGCGCAAGGGCGCGGAGACGATCCTCGCATGCCGCTCGCCGGAGCGCGGCCAGGCAGCTCTCGACGCACTGAGGGCTGAGATTCCGGGGGCGAAGGCCGAGCTGATGGCGCTCGACCTCGCCAGCCTTGCTTCGGTCGAGCGGTTCGCCACGGAGTTCGCGGAGCGCTTCTCACGCCTGGACTTGCTCATCAACAACGCCGGGATCATGGCGGTTCCGTGGGGCCAGACCGAAGACGGCTTCGAGCTGCAGAACGGCACGAATCACCTTGGCCACTTCGCCCTGACGGGCAGGCTCCTCGACCTGGTACTGACCTCGCCAGGAGCGCGGGTGGTGAACGTGAGCAGCGTGGGGCACCGCCGGGGCAAGGTCGACTTCGACAACTTCCTGTATGAGGCTGGAGACTACGGGCCCTGGAGAGCGTACTTCCGGTCGAAGCTCCTCAACCTGCTGTTCACGTACGAGCTGCAGCGGCGATTCGAGGCCGCGGAGGTGAAGGCGTCATCGCTGGCAGCGCATCCGGGCGGTTCGGCGACGAACCTCGGGGCGGCGTCAGTTCGCCCGCCAGGGACGGGATGGCTGTTCGGACTGGTCAACGCCTTGCTGGCGCAGAGCGCGGCTATGGGCGCCCTTCCCACCCTGCGCGCCGCCACCGATCCCGAGGCTGCCGGTGGCCAGTACTACGGACCATCGGGCTTCTACGAGGCGAGAGGCCACCCGGTTGTCGTTTCGTCGATTCCCGCGTCGCACGACGAAGAGCTGGCGCGGCGGGCCTGGGGAACTTCCGAGGAGCTGACCGGAGTGCGCTACACGAAGCTGGAAGCGAGACACACCGATGCCCAGACCTGAGAAGTGGACCGCCGACGACATCCCCGACCTGACCGGCAAAGTCGTGGTCGTGACGGGTGGGAACAGCGGCATCGGGTTCGGGGCCGTCAAGGCAGTCGCGCGGAAGGGCGCGGAGACGGTGCTGGCCTGCCGCTCGCCCGAACGCGGGCAGGCCGCCCTCGACACGCTGAGGCAGGAGATTCCCGACGCGAAGGCCGAGCTGATGGCGCTCGACCTCGCCAGCCTCGCATCGGTCGAACGGTTCGCCACGGAGTTCGCGGAGCGGTACCAGCGCCTGGACGTGCTGGCGAACAACGCCGGGATCATGGTGATCCCCTACGGCAAGACCGAGGACGGCTTCGAGCGGCAGGTCGGGACGAACCACCTGGGGCACTTCGCCCTGACGGGACGGCTGCTCGACGTGCTGCTGGCGACCCCGGGGGCGCGGGTCGTGAACGTGAGCAGCCTGGCCCACAAGCGGGCTGAGCTGGACCTCGACAACCTGCTCTACCAGAAAGGCGGCTACGGGGAGTGGCCGGCGTACGGCCGCTCGAAGCTGCTGAACATGCTGT
>VXRS01000305.1:0-8791 GCA_009838385.1 Dehalococcoidia bacterium
GGTACGCCGGGGTGCCCCTGCTGCGACGGCTCCCCGTCGAGTGGCAGCCCAACCCCCGCGTCTTCCTGACGATGCTGCCGGTCCTGCTCTTCTACGGCCTGACGAAGGTGGCGCCCGCGGAGGTGGCGGTGGGCGGCGGGTTCGCGGCGGTGACGGTCGTCTTCCTGTTCACGCGGGAGACGCCGCTGCTGCGGCTCATCGCCATCTACGGGTACCTCATCACGGCGGGGTCGGCGCTGGCGGGCATCCTGCTGACGAGCGAGAAGGCATACCTCGCCGCAGGGCCGGTCGGCGACGCGCTCATCCTGCCGCTCTACGCGTGGACGCTCTGGCGAGGGTGGCCGCTGATCGGGGCCATCGGTCGCGAAATCTCGCCGCGGATGGTGGGGAACCTGCCCGTGAACGCGCCCATCTTCGTGAAGGTGACGCTGGTCTGGGCGGGCTACGAGGCGGTCAAGGCGCTCGTCCTGACGTGGATGCTTCTAAACCTCTCGATCGGGGAGTACCTGGTCTACGGGCGGCTGTTCGGGTGGCCGACGACGGCGGCGCTGGTGTTCATCTGCGGGACGTTCATCCTGCGCGAGGCGCGCAGGCACGGCCCGCCGGACGGTCAGGAAGCCGGCTATTCGTCGGTGTCGAGCAACCCGGCGGCCGCGGCCTCGTAGCCCAGCGGCGACACGGCCACGTGCTTCGAAAGGGCGTGCACGTCGCGCCAGGCGCGGGCGAGGGGCGAGCCGCCGTCGAGGGAAGCCGAGCCGCCGGCCTCGAAGAGGAGCGTCGCGGCGCGGGCGGCGCTGGTGGCGGCGTGGATGGAGGCCAGCGAGACGCGCGCAGCCTCCTCGTCCTCCAGGGCGTCGCCCTCGACGACCGTGTCCCAGCTCGACCGGGCGACCTCGAAGAACCAGGCGCGGGCGGCGCTCACGAGCGCCTCCGCCTCGCCGAGGCGGACACGCGCGCCCTGGCGGTCGCCCAGGGGCTCCCCTGTATAGAGGGAAGGGCGTGCCGCAAGCGCGAGGAACTCGTTGATGGCGTGCCGTCCGATGCCCAGCGCGACCGCCGCGAACGAGGTCTCCGCGTGGTGGTTGAAGGGGTACTGGTAGAGGGGACCGCGCTCGTAGGGCCAGTCGTCGAAGACGCCGAAGGTGCGGCGCAGGGGCACGAGGCTGCTCTCGACGCGGAAGTCGTGGCTGCCCGTGCCGCGCATGCCGGCGGGGTCCCAGGTCTCGACGACCTCGACCTCGCTCGCGGGGAAGGCCATGGCGCGGATGAGGGGACCGGAGTCATCCGCCGCCCGCTCGCCTTCGACGAAGCAGTTGGCCGTGAAGAAGGTGGCGTGGTGGGCCCCGCTGGCGAAGTTCCAGCGCCCGCCCGCGAGGTAGCCGCTGTCGACGGGCCTGGCGGTCCCGCCGGGCTTCCCGGAGCCGGCGATGAGGGCCTCGCGCGGCCCGAATATCTCGGCAGCCGTCGCGGGTTCGAGGGCGCCCGCGAAGAGCCCGCCGCCCGAACCGATGGTGACCGCCCATCCGAAGGAGCCGTCTAGACGGGAGGCGGCCTCGAACACCTCGAGGGCGGGGGGCACGTCGAGTTCGGGCTCGCCGAGCGAACGCGGCAGGTACAGCCGGTACAGCCCCGCATCGACGATGCGCTCAGCGACGGGCGGGGTCGTGCGCGCCTCGCGCTCGGAGCGCTCCGCCTCGTCGGCGACGAGGGGCGCCATGGCGGCAAGGGCGTCGAGGTAGGGGGTCGCGGCGTTCACGGGGGCAGGGTAGCAGTGGCCGGGGTATTGTTCGCCTTGAGCAGGACGTGACCACTCTCGGTACATATGTTCTAATAGTGGTGGCGGGGCGCCGGGAGGTCAAAGATGAGCTCCACATCGTCGATCGAGTGGACCGAGGCAACGTGGAACCCCGTGACCGGCTGCACGAAGGTCAGCCCCGGGTGCGCGCACTGCTACGCCGAGACCTTCGCCGAGCGCTTCCGGGGGGTCCCCGGGCACCCCTACGAGCAAGGATTCGATTTGACGCTCCGACCGGAACGTTTGGAACTGCCGCTGACGTGGCGGAAGCCACGGATGATCTTCGTCAACAGCATGAGCGACCTCTTCCACGAGGAGGTTGAGGCGGAATACGTGGCGCGCGTGTTCTACACGATGGCGCGGGCGGACTGGCACACCTTCCAGGTACTGACGAAGCGACCGGAACGGGCGCTTGAACTGGCGTCGGAACTCCCGTGGCCAGCGAACGTCTGGATGGGGACGTCGGTCGAGAACCGGCGCTTCCTGCACCGCCTCGACACCCTTCGCAAGATTCCCGCAGCGGTGCGTTTCACCTCGTGCGAGCCACTCCTGGGCCCGCTCCACGGCATCGACCTGACTGGCATCGGCTGGGTGATCGCCGGCGGCGAGTCGGGGCCGCGGGCACGGCGCATGAAGCCGGAGTGGGCCTGCGCCCTCCGCGACGAGTGCGTGTCGGCGGGCGTTCCCTTCTTCTTCAAGCAGTGGGGCGCTCACAACGAGGAGGGGCGGCGCGTGGGGAAGGGTCGTGCGGGCCGGGAGCTGGAAGGGAAACTGTGGAACGGGATGCCTCTCGTTAGTCAGCCGATGGGAACGTAACCAGAGTCCCCTCACCCCAGAAGCTCTTCGACCTGTTTGCCGGACGATCTGCGTCGATCTTCTCTGCCCTCTGCAACCGTCGGAGAACCTCCTTGCCGTGTGTCTCACGAAAGGCGGTCTCGACCAGCACGAATCTGTCGATCTCCTTGATCGGAATCCGAGCCTTGCCACTGAAACGATCGATGAGAAGACCCTGAAGCTGTATCAGGTCGGGTTCTACATCGAATAGCGTGGCTTGGGCTGGGTCCGGCGCTGTGAAGTCTGAGAACCGCACTCCACCCGCCGGGTCGACTGTCCACATGGCGTCTTTCATCACCCTTAGCCCATGGTGACTATGGGTACCGAAGGCGAGGAAGTACTCCGTGCGGTTCCCACCATCTCCCATCTCGAACAATCGGACGTAATCCATGCCGATACCCTTCAGTTGCGTCGCATAGAGCTGACTCAGGAAGGCCTTCTTCTCGTCGCCTTCCAGCCCCTCTGCGTCACGCCACTGAGGGACACCAAAGAGGTTGTCGAGTGCCACCTCGTAGTTAGGCTGGGCGAGCCACCTGCTGATCGACTCGTACATGAAGGAAACGAGTAGTTCGGTCTTGGGAAACGCCGCCAAGCGGCGCAGGAGTTGGAGTGGCAGTCCCTTCACACCGAAGGGGTCGACCATTACGAAGGCGGGGGCCAGAGGGAACCGCCCAAGGCCATCCAGCACATCAGTCATGTGCTCCTCAAAGGACCCAGCGGGGGTAGACCTTCACATTGTCTGGATCGCGACGCGCCTTGAGAGTCGCCTCAAGCAGCTCGAAGCGAGATCGATCCTCCTCAATGAAGAGGAAGCTGAACACGCAATTCGACCACCTCTGGAACTGGCTATGACCTGTAAGTGCTTCCAGCGCGATCACAGGAGACCCCGGCTGCCCTCCTTCGTACTGGCCTGGTCCTGCAAAGCCATCAACGAAAATCAAGCGGGTCTGCGCGCTGGCCATCTTGGGGTAGTACCCCTGCAGATAGCGACGCAAGATTGAGTGCTTGGCGGCTGTGTGCGGCTCGAGTGGCCAGACGGTGCTATCGGGCATCCGAACATCTGTACCACAAGCAGTGTCCTCACACCACCCCAACCCCCGCTCCGGCTTGCTGCCCATACCCCTCGCGCTTATCTTTGTGGCGCAAATCACAAGGGCCTCGGGGGCGGCCTTGGCGGTCGTTCTTGCGCGGCCCGCAGCGCCCTCCCGGCGCTCGACGGCGAAAGCGAGGCCATGAGCTTTTACGACGAATGGTCCGCCGTCTTTATCGCGACGGTCGCGGGCTTCATCCTCGTCTTCACCGCCCTCGTCGGGGCGCGGCTGCTCGGACCCTTCGCCAAGGAGCGCGGCAAGGGCGTCTCCTACGAGTGCGGGATGCTCCCGATCGGGCGCAACTGGGCGCAGGTCCACGTCCGCTACTACATCTTCGCGATCATGTTCCTCATCTTCGATGTGGAGACGATCTTCATCTTCCCCTGGGCGGTCGTCTTCTTCGACCTGCCCGTCTACGCCTTCTGGTACATGTTCGTCTTCATCGTGGTGCTGAGCGCCGGGCTTCTGTACGCCTGGCGGCGCGGCGTGCTGGAGTGGAAATGAGCGACGAAGCGACCACCCCCGCTGACGGACCGGCGATGCCCGCCTACGTGCCCGATTTCGGGAACGAGGCGGAGCGCCTGACGCCCGTCGACCTGCCTGAGCAGACGGCGGCTTACCGCATCGTGATGCCGGGCATCCTGCAGACGGGCGTCGATACGGTGCTGGCGATGAGCCGCAAGAGCTCCCTCTGGCCGATGACCTTCGGGCTGGCCTGCTGCGCGATCGAGATGATCGGCACCTTCATGGCCAACCACGACCTCGACCGCTTCGGCATCGTCCCCTGGCCCAGCCCCCGCCAGAGCGACGTGATGGTCGTCTCGGGCACGGTCACGAAGAAGATGGCGCCGGCGATCAAGCTGCTCTACGAGCAGATGCCGAACCCGAAGTACGTCATCTCCATGGGCGCCTGCGCGACCAACGGCGGGCCCTACACGGAGTACGACCGCGTGCTCCAGGGCGTCGACAAGATCATCCCGGTTGACGTGTACGTGCCGGGCTGCCCGCCCCGTCCCGAATCGCTGCTCGATGGCTTCCTGCGGCTGCAGGAGAAGATCATGGAAGAGAAGAGGATGGTCGGGTGAGCTCGGAACCGGTCATCGGCGAGCCGGAGATCGCGGCGCTCGTACGGGAGCGGCTGCCGGACATCCCCTTCGAGGCCTCCGAGACGAAGACGTACGCCGACCTGCGGGTCGCGCCCGAGCACTTCCTCGCGCTCGTGACCGGCCTGCGCGACGACGCCGAGCTCTCGTTCGACCTGCTGCGCAACATCGTCGCGCTCGACATGGAAGAGGCGGGGCTCGAGGCGAAGTACCAGCTTTACTCCTTCCCCCACGGCCACGCCCTCCAGATCACGGTGCCGGCGCCCATCCCGAGTTGCGAGCTGCCGTCGCTGACCGGGCTCTACCCGGCGGCGAACTGGCACGAGCGGGAGGCGGCGGAGATGGTGGGGCTGGTGTTCACGGGGCACCCCGACCCGCGCAACCTGCTGCTGGAGGAGGACCTCCGCATCCATCCCCTGCGCAAGGCGCACCCGCTGCAGAAGGCCGAGATCCTGCAGGGCATCGAAGACGGCCCGCCCGGGGTGGAGGTCTAGATGTCGATCTGGCCCGAGGAGCGCGTCGCCACCGCGGACAGCGATCTCGACACGGTCGACATGACGGTGAACGTCGGCCCGCAGCACCCGGCCACGCACGGCGTGTTCCGCATGGTGCTGACGGTCGACGGGGAGCTCGTGGTCGGCTGCGAGCCGTACATCGGCTACCTGCACCGGGGGCTGGAGAAGCTCTCCGAGAACGCCGACTACCGCCAGGCGATGGGCTGGTGGGACCGCACCGACTACCTCGCGGGGATGTGCTGCGAGGGCGCCTACACGATGGCGGTGGAGCGGCTGGCGGGCATCGAGGTTCCGGAGCGCGCGGACTACATCCGCGTGATCATGATGGAGCTGTCGCGCATCAACTCGCACTTCATGTTCCTGGGCGCCTTCGGGGCGGACGTGGGCTCGTTCGGCACGAGCTTCGTGTACGCCTGGCGCGAGCGGGAGCGCATCTACGACCTGTTCGAGGAGGTGGCGGGGGACCGCATGTTCCCCACCTACTTCCGCATCGGCGGCGTGACGATGGACCTGCCCGACAACTTTGAGTCGCGCTGCCGCTGGGTGCTCGGCTCGATCAAGCAGGGCCTCGAGGACATGGACGGGCTGCTGACGGGCAATGAGGTGTTCGTCGAGCGCTGCCGGGGGCTCACGCCGGTGACGCCGGAGCAGGCGATCGCGTGGGGTTTCACCGGTCCGATGCTGCGGGCCACGGGCGTGCCCTGGGACATCCGCAAGGCGGAGCCCTACAGCGTCTACCCGCAGCTCGACTTCGAGATTCCGGTGGGCGTCCAGGGCGACGTGTTCGACCGCTTCCACGTGCGCCTGGCGGAGTGCTACCAGAGCGTGCGCATCATCGAGCAGTGCCTCGAGCAGATGCCCGAGGGGCGCGTGCTCGCGCCGAAGCTGCCGAAGACGCTTCGCATCAACGACGGCGAGCTGTACATGCCGACGGAGGGCACGAAGGGCGAGTACGGCGTCTACCTGATGGCGAAGGGCGGCACGAACCCGTACCGCGCCAAGCTGCGCTCCCCCTCCTTCTGCAACCTCTCCGCCCTGACGGAGCTGGTGGTCGGCAGCTACGTTGCCGACGCCATCATCATCCTCGGGTCGCTCGACATCGTGCTGGGCGAGGTGGACAAGTGAGCGAGTTCCCGTTCGCCGATCCGTTCTTCGGCCTGAGCTGGCTCGACGCGATCATCCGAATCGTCATCGTCGTGCTCGTGATGACGCTCGTCGTCGTCTACCTGACGTACGGCGAGCGCAAGGTGGTGGCGCGCTTCCAGATGCGGCTGGGCCCGACGCGGACGGGTCCGATTGGCCTGCTGCAGGGCTTCGCCGACGCGATCAAGCTGCTGATCAAAGAGGACGTGCGCCCCCGCAACGCCGACCGCTGGGTGTTCGAGTTCGCGCCCTACCTGACGTTCATCCCCGTCTTCCTGGTGCTGGTGGCGCTCCCCTTCGCGCAGGACTGGGGCGTACGCAACCTGGCGCTGGGCATGTTCTTCGTGTTCGCCGTGCTGGGGTTGAACATCGTGGGCGTGCTGATGGCCGGGCTGGGCTCGGGCAACAAGTACGCGCTGCTCGGGGGCGTACGCGCCGCCGCGCAGATGATCAGCTACGAGATCCCGCTGGTGGTGGCCCTGCTCGCCGTCGCGATGGTGGCGGGCACGCTCGACCTGAACGCGATCGTGGGGATGCAGGACTCGCGGCCGTTCATCCTCATCCAGCCGCTGGCCTTCGTCATCTTCTTCACGGCCATGCTCTCGGAGCTGCACCGGGCGCCCTTCGATATTCCCGTGGCGGAGTCGGAGATCGTGGGCGGCTACTTCGTCGAGTACTCGGGCATCCGCTGGAGCATGTTCCAGCTGGCCGAGTACGCCTCGCTGTGGGCGTTCAGCATCTTCGGGTCGGCCATCTTCCTGGGCGGCTGGGCGTTCCCCTTCGGCGAGGACTGGGGCTGGGGCTGGCAGCTGGTCCTGACGCTGATCAAGAGCCTCATCATGATCATGCTCATCTTCTGGGTGCGGGCCACGTTGCCGCGGCTGCGCATGGACCAGCTGATGAGCTTCTGCTGGAAGGCGCTCATCGAGGTGAGCTTCGCCCTCCTGCTCGTGAATGGCCTCTTCCTCTACTACGACTGGCCGGAGCCGATCCTGGCGGCGGTCAACTGGGTGGGGGCGATCCTGTTCCTGGGCGGCATCTACCTGCGGGCCGCCCGCAAGCCCTCCACGAAGAATCTCGTGGGGAGCTACAAGCACGCTGAGGTTCCCAACCCATGATCGGCATTCTGAAAGGCCTCGCGACCACCTTCTCGACGTTCACGCGGCGTTCGGTGACTATCCAGTACCCGGACGAGAAGCACGAGCTCTCGGAGCGTCAGCGCAGCTTCCCCGTGCTGACGTGGGACTTCGACCACGACGAGCCCTTCTGCACGGGCTGCAACATCTGCGTGCGGAACTGCCCGGTCGATTGCATGACGGCGGTGATGCACGACAACCCGAAGCACCCCGAGGGCACGAGCGACCGCCGCAAGATCATCGAGAAGTTCTGGATCGACTACGCGCGCTGCATGCGCTGCAACATCTGCATCGAGGTCTGCCCCTTCGAGGCGATCGCGATGGACAACACGTGGGAGGGGCACGAGCACTCCGCCTACGACCGCCGCGACCTGCACAAGGACATCGAGGACCTGCTGGAGGCGAGCCAGAGCGGCAGGCTGCCCAACCCCTTCCGCCCGCTGGACAACATCGAGACGAACGCGGCCCTGGCCGAGGGCGAGGAGCCGCCCGCCATCGGCTTCGCCGGGGCGCGGCCGGAGGCCCAGGACGCGCAGGCCGAGCGCATCGCGCAGGGGCTGGGCGCGGCCATCCAGGAACGCGAGCCGGAGGTGCAGGCGCAGGCGGCGACGGCCGCCGCGGGCGCCACCGCCGAGGACGACGAGGTCGCCTCGCTCTCGCCGCGCAAGCTGCGCGCCCGCCGCATGAAGGCGGAGCGCGAAGCGCGCGCCGAGCGGGAAGCGGGCGAGGTGAGCGAAGAGACGATCGCCTCGCTGCGGCGCTACGCCAGCGAGATGTACACGGAGATCACGGGAGAGCCCGTGCCGCCCATCGGCACGCCCGCACCGGCCGCTGCTGCGGCGGCGCCGGCAGCGGCAGCCGCCCCCGCAGGCGACGTTGGCGACCCGAACTCGCCGCGCAAGGTCCGAGCCCGCCGCATGAAGGCCGAACGCGGCGCGCGCGAGCACATCGAGAAGGGCGAGGAGGTCCCGGCGGAGCTCCTGCAGACGCTGAACGACACCGAGAGCGCCCTCTACAAGGAGATCACGGGGAACGACCCCGCGCCCGCGGGCGCGGCCCCGGCCGCGGCGCCCGCCCCCCCCCCCCCGGGCGCCCGGGGGGGGGGGGGCCCCCACACCCCCCCCCCCCCACCCGCCCGCCCCCATAAAGGGGAGCGGCCCCCCCGCCGGCCCGG
>VXRS01000305.1:8801-13507 GCA_009838385.1 Dehalococcoidia bacterium
GGCCGGCGGGGCCCCCCCCCCCGCCCCACCCCCCTCCCCCCCCCCCTCCGCCCCCCCCCCACGCCGCCCCCGCCCCCCCCCCCGGCCCCCGCCCCCCCGGCCCCGGCAGCGGCTCCCGCCGCCGCCCCGGCTGCCGCCGGCGCGCAGGGCGACCCGAACTCGCCACGCAAGCTGCGGGCGCGCCGCATGAAGGCGGAGCGCACCGCGCGCGAGCACGTCGAGAAGGGCGAGCCCATCCCCGAGGACATCGTCGCGACCATTACCGAGCTCGGCGGTACGCTGCCGACCGCTGAGGACAGCGGAGGGGGCGGGGGCGCGTGACCACGGAAGTCCTGTGGTGGATCTTCGCGGTCGCCATCGTGGCGGTCTCGGCCGGGGTGGTGTTCGCGCGCACGGTTATCCACTCGGCCATCTTCCTCATCCTCAGCCTGGCGGGCGTGGGGGCGATGTACCTCTTCCTCACGATCGAGTTCATCGCGCTCGTGCAGTTCCTCATCTACGGCGGGGCGGTGACGGTCCTCATCCTGCTGGCCTTAATGCTGACGCGCATGGGCATCGCGGGCAGGCCCGAGCCGACGACGGGTGTGCAGGCGCCCTTCGGGGCGCTGGTGGCGGCGGGGCTGATGGCGACGCTCATCGGCGTGGCCGTGGCGACGGCCTGGCCGGGCAACCTCGGCGACACCGCCGTGGCGGTGTCGATCGAGACGATCGGTGAGGAGCTGTTCGAGGACTTCGGGGCGCCCTTCATGATCACGGCCGCGTTGCTGCTGGTCGCCTTCATCGGCGCGATCGTCATCGCCCGGCAGGAGGACGAAGACTAGTGGTTCCGATGGAGAACTACCTGGTCCTCAGCGGGATCATCTTCTCGCTCGGCGTCTACGGCGTGCTCGCGCGCCGCAACGCGGTGCTGGTGCTGATGAGCGTGGAGCTGATGCTGAACGCGGTCAGCCTGAACTTCGTGGCGTTCTCCGCCTACCGTATCCCGAGCAGCGCGGATGCGACGGGCATCATTTTCGCCGTCTTCGTGATCGCCGTGGCCGCCGCCGAGGTTGGCCTGGCGCTCGCCATCGTCATCCGGCTCTTCCGCAACCGTTCGACTGCCAACGTGGACGAGGCGGCCACGATGCGGTGGTAGGGGGAGCGGTGCATGGCTGAGCACGCCTGGATCCTGGCGGCCGTCCCCGGCATCGCCTTCATCGTGATGGCGGCCCTCGGCCGGAACCTCCCGCGCCAGGGGGACTGGCTGGCGGTGCTCTGCGCGACGAGCATCTTCGGCCTCTTCTTCGCCGTGCTGGCGAACTTCCTCAACCTCGGAGAGGCCGCCTGGCCCGTCCTGAACAGCATCGAGTGGACGGCGATCGGCGACTTCAAGCTGAACATGGGCATCGCCGTGGACCCGATCACGATCGTGATGCTGGCCGTCATCACCACGGTGGCGCTGATGGTGAACATCTTCTCCGTCGGCTACATGAAGGGTGAGCCGCGTTACTGGTGGTACTTCGCCGTCCTGCAGCTGTTTGTCGCCTCGATGCTGATGCTGGTGCTGGCCGACAACCTGCTCCTGCTCTACGTGGCCTGGGAGCTGGTGGGCCTGAGCTCGTTCCTGCTCATCGGGCACTACTGGGAGCGGCGCTCGGCGGTGGAGGCGGCGAAGAAGGCGTTCATCACGACGCGCGTGGGCGACGTCGGCCTGCTCATCGGCATCATCCTGTTCTGGGAAGCGACGGGAACCTTCAATATCCTCGACATCATCCACTACGTCGAAGAGGGCGCCATCGGCGATACCCGCCTCTTCGTGACGATGATGTTCATCCTGCTGGGGGCGATGGGGAAGAGCGCGCAGCTGCCCTTCCACGTCTGGCTGCCCGACGCGATGGAGGGCCCGACGCCGGTCAGCGCCCTCATCCACGCGGCCACGATGGTGGTGGCGGGCGTCTACCTGGTGGCGCGCCTGCTGCCGGTGTTCGAGGCGGCCGGCGCGCTCGACGTCGTCCTGGTCATCGGGCTGCTGACGGCGCTGTTCAGCGGGGTCGTGGCCTTCGCCCAGACTGACATCAAGAAGGTGCTCGCCTACTCCACGGTGAGCCAGCTGGGATTCATGTTCGTCGCCCTCGGGGCGGGGTACGCGAGCGCCGGCATGTTCCACCTGTTCACGCACGCCTTCTTCAAGGCGCTGCTCTTCCTGGGGGCGGGGTCGGTCATCATCGGCACGCACCACCACCAGGAGATGGGCCAGCTCGGAGGGTTATGGCGGAAGATGCCCATCACCGCGGGCACCTTCCTCATAGGCTCGTTAGCCCTGGCGGGGCTGTTCCCGCTGGCGGGCTTCTGGAGCAAGGACGAGATCCTGCACGCGGTTGAGGGCCAGGGAACCTTCTTCTTCTTCCTCATCTCGATCGCCGCGATCATGACGGCGTTCTATACAGCGCGGCTCTTCGTGCGCACCTTCCTGGGCAAGCCGCAGGACGAGGAAGTCGCCAGCCACACGCGCGAGACCGGCCCCGTCATGACGCTGCCGCTCGTCTTCCTCGCCTTCATGTCGATCGTGGCGGGCTTCTTCATCTTCCACGACTTCGGCAGCGCGTTCGGCTTCCCGGGCGGCTTCAGCGAGTTCGTGTTCCTGCACTACCCGCACGAGTTCCACGTGGACTGGGGCCTCGTCGGCCTCTCCACGGCGCTCTTCGTGATCGGCACCTTCGGGGGCGCCTGGTTCTACTGGAACGGCCGCCTGGACCGCTCGACGGTGATGGCCGAGTGGCAGCCGAAGGTCTACGAGATGGTGCAGCGCAAGTTCTACTTCGATGACCTGTACCAGTTCCTCATCGACCGCGTGGTGCTGGGCTTCAGCTACCTCGTGAGCTGGTTCGACCGCTTCGCCGTGAACGACACGGGCGTCGACGGGTCGGCGACGCTGACGGGCTACACGGGCTTCCTGCTGAAGCACCTGCAGACGGGTCGCGTGCCGAACTACGCAATGGCGATCGCGGCGGGCGTTGTGGCCCTCACGCTCCTCAGCCTGGCGGTCGGGAGCTAGGGGATGGATACCGCGCAGGGCTACGTGCTGGTAACCGCGCTCGCGCTGCCGCTGCTGGCGGCGGGCGCGCTGCTGTTCGTGCCGGGCTCGCAGAAAATGGTGGCGCGCTACTTCTCGGCCGTCATCGGCGCGATCCTGCTGGGGCTCTCGGTCTACGTCTTCCTCGCCTACCAGGCGGGCGGGGACGTGCTGCAGATGCAGCTCCGCTGGGCCTGGATCGAGAACGTCGGCTTCCTCGACGAGAACGGTATCTCCCTGCACCTGGGCGTCGACGGCATCTCCGCGCTGATGACGCTGCTCACGGGCGTGGTGGCCTTCGCGGGCACACTCGTCGCGTGGAAGCTGGAGTACCGCGCCAAGGACTTCTTCATCCTCTTCTGGATCCTGATCGCGGGCGTCTACGGGACCTTCTTCGCGCTGGACCTGTTCTTCTTCTTCTTCTTCTACGAACTGGCGGTGGTGCCGCTCTACATGCTCATCGGCATCTGGGGCTCGACGCGCAAGGAATACGGCGCGATGAAGCTGACGCTGATGCTGGTGGGCGGCTCGGTCGGCATCTGGATCGGCATCTTCGCGGTCGTGCACGAGGCGGGCCTCGGCACGTTCGACCTGCCCACGCTCTGGGAAGCGGGGCAGAACGGCGCCTTCAGCCCGGAGATGCAGAAGATCATCTTCCCCTTCTTCGCCGTCGGCTGCGGGGTGCTGGCCGGCCTCTGGCCGCTGCACACGTGGTCGCCCGACGGCCACATGTCGGCGCCCACCTCGGTCTCGATGGTTCACGCGGGCGTGCTGATGAAGCTGGGCGCCTTCGGCATCATCCGCCTCGGTATCCAGATCCTGCCCGAAGGCGCCGAGTTCTGGATGCCGGCGCTGCTGGTGCTTGGCACGATCGGCGCCCTCTACGGCGCGATCGCGGCGCTCACGCAGCGGGACTTCAAGCTGATCAGCGGCTACAGCTCGGTGAGCCACATGGGCTACGTGCTCATCGGCCTGGCGACCCTGCACGAGGTCGGCGTCAGCGGCGCGGCCCTGCAGATGTTCAGCCACGGCGTGATGACGGCCCTCGTCTTCCTCCTCATCGGGGCGCTCTACGACCAGGCGCACACGCGCGACCTGAGCGACTTCGGAGGCGTGGCGAAGGTGATGCCGTTATGGGTGATCGCCTACGTGATGGCAGGGTTAGCCAACGTCGGCTTACCCGGCCTCTCGGGCTTCACGGCGGAGTTCCACATCTTCGTCGGCGCGTTCAAGACGTATCCGGTCTTCGGCGGGTTAGCCATCCTCGCGGCGGCGATCGCGGCGGCGTACATGCTGCGCATGTTCGGCGTCGTCTTCTTCGGACCGCTCAACCCGCGCTGGAGGGACCTGAAGGATCTCTCCCCCATCGAGACGATCTCGGCGGTGCTCCTCATTCTCTCGATGCTGGCGATGGGCCTCTGGTGGTCGCCCTTCACGGACCGGCTGGCGAACACGGTCACGAGCCTTCCGGGGGTGATTAGCTGATGCGCGACTTCACCCTGTTCATCCCCGAGTACATCGCCATTGCGGGGGCGATCGCCATCCTCGCGACGGAGCTGATCTGGCCGAAAATCCGGAAGGACTACCTCGCCTACGCCACGGCGGCGGGCGCGCTCGGCTGGCTGGTCGCGGCCATCCCCTACATCGGCGACAC
>VXRS01000305.1:13607-21292 GCA_009838385.1 Dehalococcoidia bacterium
TCGAAGGCGGCCGGCTTCGCCCTCATCCTGCGGCTCTTCACGGGCGCGCTGGTGGTGGACGCGGTGGAGTGGCGGGCGGTGATCGCGGCGCTGGCGGCGATCACGATGACGGCCGGCAACCTGCTCGCCATCCAGCAATCGAACCTGAAGCGGCTGGTCGCCTACAGCTCGATCGGGCAGGTGGGCTACATGCTCGTGGCCATCGCCGCGATCGGCTACGGGGACGCGGCCACGGCGGAGAGCGCCTCGAGCGCGCTGCTCCTGCACATCGTGGGCTACACGGTCTCGACACTGGCGCTATTCACGGCGCTGACGGCGCACTACAACCGCACGGGCGACGACAGCATCGCGGGGCTGCGGGGCCTGGCCGAGACGCAACCCTTCCTGGCGCTGGTGATCACGGCCTCGCTGTTCTCGTTCGCGGGGTTACCGTTCTTCGCGGGCTTCGCGACCAAGCTGCTGCTGTTCCAGGCGAGCACGACGGACGGACTGTTGTGGCTGGTGGGCCTGGCGGCGGCGAACAGCTTCGTAAGCCTCTACTACTACCTCATGGTCATGCGACAGATGTACCTGTTCGATCCGCCCGAAGGGCAGACGCGGTTCCGGCCCGCGCCCCTGTTGGGCGCGCTGGCTGGACTGCTGCTGCTGGGCGTGCTCTTCATCGGCGTGTACCCGCAGCCCGCCTTCGAGGCCACCGACCGTGCGGCCTCAGCCCTGTTCGAGGTGAGCGCCTCCGGCCTCATCCGCCTCCCCTGACGCCCGACCCCACCCATGCCGGCCGACCTGGAAGCGATCGTGGCCGCAGCGAAGAGTGGAGATCTGCGTCTTACACAGCACTACGGCGAGGAGCGCCAGGGCGCACCCGACCGGCCCTGGTACTCGGAAATCGTCTACGGGCTCGCTCACGACGCGCCTGAGCTGGTTGGGGATGACCGCGGAGTGGACGGGGAGGGCGCAGTCTGCCGGATCACGTGCATAACTCCCGACGGCAATGCGTTTGAGGTTCGAATAAACTACGAAGCAAGCCCAATGCGGATCGTGACATCGTTCCGTCTGGGCCGTGGGGGACGACATGCCTGAGCAGGTCATCACGGAGCGGCTCCGGGTCTATCGCGAGGGCGAGTCGGTCTGGCGCGAAGAGTTCCCCGTCATCGTGGCCGAGGACGGCGAGCATCTGCTCTCACACGAGACTGCCCTGAAATTGGAAGAGCGCCAGAAGCATTACCTGAAGCTCGCGAAGGAGGGCAGGCTTCCCGAGCCCTCCGAGACAGTGCCCAAAGGCTCGCACGAGGCGGCGGGCGGCTAGGTCTGGCCAATCTCCCCGAGGCTGATGGTGTCGTCGCCGGCTTCGGCATCGCCGTAGACGCCGGCCGGGACGCCCTTCCAGACCGTCACGATGAAGTCCTCGCGGAAGGGGTCGGCGGTCATCGCGAGCTGCTCGTCGACGGCATCGATGAGCTCGCGCACGCGGTCGTCGCTGGCGTCGGCGGTCGTGCAGAGGGTGGCGTGGATGTTGGCCCCCTGGATGTGCAGGTCCACGCGCCCGACGATCTCGCCGTCATCGAGCACCGTGTAGGACTCGGAGTGAGGTGTGCGCACCTCGCGGTCGAAGCTGATCACGTTCGGTCCTCCCGATGGGTCTGGTAGTGAGGGAACAGCAGGGTCGGTCCGCTCATGCGGGCCGGACGTGGCCCGCGCCAAGGACCATCCATTTGTAGCTGGTGAGCTCGACGAGCCCCATGGGCCCGCGGGCGTGCATCTTCTGCGTGGAGATGCCGATCTCGGCGCCGAGCCCGAACTGGGCGCCGTCGGTGAACTGCGTGCTGGCGTTCACGTAGACGACGGCCGCGTCGACCTCGGACGTGAAGCGCATGGCGTTCTCGTAGCTGTCGGTGATGACGGCCTCGCTGTGCTTGCTGCTGTGCGCCTCGATGTGCGCCAGCGCCTCGTCCATCGAGGCGACGACGCGCACGCCGGCGCGCAGGGCGAGGTGCTCCGTGTCCCAGTCATCTGGGCCCGCGGGCTCGACGTTCAGGCCGGGGACGTTCAGGCCCGCCAGCAGGTCGAGTGAACGGTCGTCGCCGAGCAGGGTGACCGTGCCCGCCCAGCGCTCGCCGAGGGAGCGCAGCAGGTCGGGCGCCACCGCCTCGTGCACGAGCAGCGTGTCGAGGGCGTTACAGATGCTGTAACGGCGCGTCTTGGCGTTGTCGACCACCTTGAGAGCCATCGCCAGGTCGGCCTCGGCGTCGACGTAGGTGTGGGAGACGGCCTCGCCGTGCGCGACGACGGGCATGGTCGCCGTCTCGCGCACGTAGTTGATCAGCCCGGCCCCGCCGCGCGGGACCATCAGGTCGACGACGTCGTGCATGCGCAGCAGCTCGTCGATGTGGGCGCGATCGGGGTCGCGGATCACCTGGGCGGCTTCGGTGGGCAGCTCCGAGCCGTCGAGCGCGTCGCGGAGGAGGTCGCCGAGGACGGCGTTGCTGTGCACGGCCTCCTTGCCGCCCCGGAGGACGGCGGCATTGCCGCTCTTGAGGCAGAGGGTGGCGATATCGATGGTCACGTTCGGGCGCGACTCGTAGATGCAGGCGACCACGCCCAGGGGCACGCGCTTGCGGGAGATCTGGAGGCCGTTCGGCAGGGTGCGCGCGTCGATCGTCTCGCCCACGGGGTCGGGGAGGGAGGCGATGTGGCGCGTATCGGCGGCCATGCCGGCGATGCGGGCGGGTGTCAGCGTGAGGCGCTCGACGAAGTAGTCGTCGAGTCCAGCTTCGCGGCCCGCGACGAGGTCCTTCTCGTTCTCGGCGAGGATCGCGTCCTCGCGCTCGAGGAGGAGCGCGGCGACGCGCTCGAGCGCGTCGTTCTTGGCGTCGGTGGAAGCAACGCCAAGACGCCGGGAAGCCGCTCGCGCGGCCTCGGCCTGCTCGCGGACGCGCGAAAGGGTGGTGGTCATGCGAGTAAGTGTAGCCGCTTCCTGTTGTGTGTACGTCGGCGGCACGCCTAGGCTTAAGCCAGCACGGGACTCCCTGGAGCCCAGAGCGGCGGCGACATGCTTCTCGCCCTCGACATCGGCAACACATCGGTCCACATGGGACTGTTCGCCGGCGAGAACCTGGCGGCGACTTGGCGCGTCGGGGTGGAAGCGGAACGCTCGGCCGATGAGTACGGCGTCCTGATGCTGAACCTCCTCGCCACGAGCGACCTGACAGCGGAATCGGTCGACGCCTGCATCATCGGCTGCGCGGTTCCGCCCCTCCTCCCCACCTTCCAGCGAGTCTGCGCGCGCTACTTCGGCCACGACGCGATGGTGGTGGGACACGGGCTACGGACGGGCGTGCGAATCCTCTACGACAATCCCCGGCAGGTCGGCGCAGACCGCGTCGTGGATGCGGTCGCGGCGATTAGCATCTACGGGTCGCCCGCGATCGTCGTCGACTTCGGGACGGCGACGGTCTTCGACGCCATCGACGCGCAGGGCGACTACCTCGGGGGCGCGATCGCCCCGGGCATCGGCATCGCCAGCGAGACGCTCTTCAGCCGGGCGGCGATGCTCTCGCGCGTCCAGCTCGAGCGCCCGCCCGCGGCGATCGGGCGGAACACCACCCACGCCCTCCAGTCGGGCATCCTGCTCGGGTACGTGGGGCTGGTGGAGGGCATGGTGGCGCGCTTCCAGGAAGAGCTGGGGGGCGGCGCGACCGTGATCGGCACGGGCGGCTGGGCGAGCGAGATCGCAGCCGAAACCGACGTCATCGACACCGTCGACCAGAACCTCACACTACAGGGGCTGCGGCTAATCCATGACCTCAACATTGGCTGAGACGACGAGAACCTACCGTGAGCGCCCGCTCGACGGCCGCACCATCGCCCTCGGCGTCACCGGCAGCATCTCCGCCTACAAGGCCGCCGATCTCGCGAGCAAGCTGCGCCAGGCCGGCGCCAGCGTCGAGGTGCTGATGACGGAGGCGGCGACGCGCTTCATCGCCCCGCTCACGTTCCAGTCGCTCACGGGGCAGGCAGCGATCGTCGACATGTTCGAGACGGAGGAGGCCGAGGCGCACGTGGAGGTAGCACGCCGCGCCGACGCGTTCCTGATCGCACCGGCCACGGCCGACTGCCTGGCGCGCCTCGCCTACGGCGGCGGCGGCGACATGGTGACGCTGACCGCGCTCGCGACGACGGCGCCGGTCGTCGTCGCCCCCGCGATGGACTCACAGATGTGGGCGAACGCGGCCGTCGAGGCGAACGTCGCCGCGCTCGACGAGCGCGGGGTCGAGGTCGTGGGGCCCGCCGAAGGACGGCTCGCGAGCGGGCGTTTCGGCGCAGGTCGCCTGGCTGAGACGCCGGCGATCCTCGGGGCGGTGCGCGCCGCCATCGGCCGACGCGAAGGCGACCTCTGCGGTCGGGCGGTCATCGTCACCGCGGGAGGCACGCAGGAACCGCTCGACCCCGTCCGCTACATCGGCAACCGCTCGAGCGGGCGCATGGGCTTCTCCCTCGCCGCCGCCGCACGCGACCGCGGGGCGCGGGTGTCGCTGGTGACGGGTCCGTCCCAGCTGACGACGCCCTACGGCGTGGACCGGGTCGACGTGAAGACAGTCGAGGAGATGCTGGGGGCGCTGAAACCGCTGACCGAGCGCTGCGACGCCCTCCTGATGGCGGCGGCGCCGGCCGACTTCCGACCCCTGGAAGCGTCCGGCCAGAAGATCAAGAAGGCCACCCTCAACGAGGACGACATGACGCTCCCCCTGACGGAGACACCAGACATCATCTCGACGCTCCCGGGCGGCGGCGTGCGGGTCGCGTTCGCCGCCGAAACCGAGAACCTGAAGGCGAACGCCACCGCCAAGCTGGCGGCCAAGCGCGCGGACTTCATCGTCGCGAACGACGTGACGGCCGCGGGCAGCGGCTTCGGCACGGAGACGAACGAGGTCACCATCTTCCACCGGGAAGGCGAGGCGGAGCGGCTGCCCCTCCTGAGCAAGTACGCCGTCGCCCACGCGATTTTGGACCGCGTATCGGCACGGCTGACATAGCCAGTAGCCCACAACGTGACGTAAGCTCGACAGCCATGACGCACTCCTCGGACGGCATGCAGCGACGCTGCACCTGTATGGCGGGGTCCCGCGCCTGAGCGGGCCCCGACAGCAGCCTGCCCGCCCAGTCCCGAGAGGTAGCGAACCGTATGTCCCTCCTTAGCGAGATCCGCGACGACATCCGCGCAACGATGGACCGCGACCCGGCGGCCACGAGCGCGATCGAGGTCGTCCTGTTCTATCCCGGCTTCCACGCGCGCATCGCACACCGGCTGGCGCACGCCCTGCACCGGGGCGGCCTGCCGCTCGTCCCACGAGGCATCATGCAGGTCGTGCGCTTCATCACCGGCATCGAGATCCACCCCGGCGCGATCATCGGACCGCGCTTCGTGATCGACCACGGTATGGGCATCGTCATCGGCGAGACCACCGAGATCGGCCCTGACGTGACCATCTACCAGGGGGTCACGCTCGGCGGCACGAGCACGCGCCGCACCAAGCGGCACCCCACGTTGATCGGCAACAACGTCGTCGGGGCCGGGGCGAAGGTGATCGGCGCCGTCGAGATCGGCGAGAGCGCCCGCATCGGGGCGGGTTCGGTCGTCATCACGAACGTGCCCCCGCGCGCGACCATCGTCGGCGTGCCCGGCCACATCGTCGCCTTCCACGACGACTCGAACGGCGTGATGCAGCGTCTGCCCGACCCCGAGTGGGATCGGCTGAACCAGCTCGACGAACGCGTCGACGAGCTGCGCGAACTGATCGCGCACCTCGAGGAGCACGTGGACGGCCTCCACGACGACCACCACTCCGAGGAGCGCTCGCCCGCCGAAGCGCCGCCGCGCAGCTGACCATGTTCCATCTGCGCGACACCCTTACCGGTGAGAAGCGGGAGCTTTCGCCCATCGCGGGGGATGTGCGCCTCTATGTCTGCGGCGTGACGCCGTACAGCGAGGCCCACCTCGGCCACGCGCTCTTCTCGATCGTGTTCGACGTGCTGCGCCGCTACCTCGAGTGGCGCGGCTATGGCGTGCGCCACATTCAGAACTTCACCGACATCGACGACAAGCTCATCGAGCGGTCGCACGAGACGGGCACGCCCGTTGAGGAGCTGGCCGAGCGCCACTCCGATGCCTACATGGCGCAGCTCACGCGCCTGAACGTTCTTCCCGCAACGGAGTACCCACGGGCGACCGAAGAGATCCCGAACATCATCAGCTTCATCGAGGGGCTGGTGGGGAAGGGGGTCGCCTACGCCTCCGGTGGGGACGTGTACTACCGCGTCCGCGAAAAGGCCGACTACGGGAAGCTCTCGAAGCGGGACGTGAACGACCTCCGCAGCGGCGCGCGCGTGGACCTGAGCGAGCTGAAGGATGACCCGCTCGACTTCGCGCTCTGGAAGGGCGCCAAGCCGGGCGAGCCGCACTGGGACAGCCCCTGGGGACCGGGCCGGCCAGGCTGGCACATCGAGTGCTCGGCGATGGCGATGAACGCCCTGGGCGAACAGATCGACATCCACGGCGGCGGCGCGGACCTCATCTTCCCCCACCACGAGAACGAGATCGCGCAGAGCGAGTCGTTTACCGAAAAGACGCCCTTCGCCAGCTTCTGGGTGCACAACGCCCTTCTCCAGCTGGGCGAGGAGAAGATGTCGAAGTCGGTCGGCAACATCATCGGGATCGACGAGGTGCTCGACCGCTACGGGACGGACGCGCTCCGCATGTTCATCGTGACAAGCCACTACCGCAGCCCCGTCACCTACAGCGAGGAGGCGCTCGACTCCGCCCGCGCGGGCGCGGAGCGGCTGCGGCAGGCGGCGTTCTCGAAGGGCGTCGCGAACGGGCATTCGCTCGACCCGACGGAGGCGCGCGAGCGCTTCACGGAGGCGATGGACGACGACCTGAACACGCCCCGGGCGCTGGCCGCGCTCTTCGACCTGGCGCGGGCGATCAACCGCGCCCACGACGAGGGTCATGACGCCGGCGCCGCGCAGGCGACGCTGCGCGAGCTGGCGGGCGTGCTGGGCTTCACCCTGCACGAGCCACCCCACCGCGACGAGAACGCGGCCCCGTTCGTCGACCTGCTGGTCGCACTGCGATCGGAGCTGCGCGAGGCGAGGCAGTACGCACTCGCGGACCGGGTCCGCGACGGGCTCGTGGAGCTCGGCGTCGAGCTGCACGACGGACCCGAGGGCACGGAGTGGTCGTTCCGGTGAGCGAGCGCACAGCAGTCGAAGCGACCGAGCGAAGCGAGCTGAAGTGAGCGAACGCCGGGCATGACCACAGGCGAGGGGCGCGGCCTCCGCGATTACCTGCACCAGAAGGCGCGCGCCATGCGTTCCGCGGCGGCGGCGAAGCCGCGCGGCGAGCAGTGGCGCGAGACAGTCTCGGCAACGTGCGTCGCGGACGACGCGACGGGCGTGCGCAAGCTGCGCATGCGCGACTGGGAGCTCATCGGCGACTCGGGTCCCGACTTCGGCGGCCAGGGCCTTGGGCCGAGCTCGCCGGAGCTGTTCTGCGGCGTCATCGGCACGTGCCTCACGCACACCTACCTGATCGCCGCCGCCACCCTCGACATTCCCCTCGACCGGGTAGAAGTGACGGTCAGCTCGTCGAACAACGACGCCCACTTCCTCGGCATCGAGAGCGACGA
>VXRS01000107.1 GCA_009838385.1 Dehalococcoidia bacterium
TCCTGTCGATACCTTTCGTCCCCAGATGCATCCAGCGTAGCACAGGCGTTTCGCCGGACAAGCAAGGGGGCTCATACCGGATGGCTCCCAGCGCACTACACGGGACGAGGAGTCAGCGGTCGTAAGTTCACGAGCCTCACGCGTGCGGAGTCAGCGAGAATCCGCGTCTCCACGCTGCACGTGGTACACAGCATCGCCCCCGGTGGCGCTGGCGGCGTGGTTCGTCGCTACCCGCTAGTACGAGAAGCGGTAGACGTACCAGGTGGCCACCTCGGGGCCGGCACCGCCGACTCCGTAGTTGCAGTTATTGCGCTCGGCGTAGTCGATCTCCGCCCGCTGCGCGGCGGACTTGCTGCGATGGGTCGAGACGAGGCGCCAGTGGCTGAGGCGGGGGCGATCCCGCTCCCACTCGCTCCGTCTGCGGTCTGGGTCCGTGGTGATCCCTACTTGACAGGCCATCGCTAGCGCACCCTGATCTGGACGTTGCCGCCCTTGCGCTTGATCTCGCGGTTCACGCGGTCCACTTCGCGCTGTATCTGGCGACGCGCCTCCGCCTCGGCCTTCCTCTGGGCCTGACGCATCTTGGATCGGAGTTGGGAACTGGTTATCCTGCGTGTTGCCACGACGGGTCTCCCATGACACGTTGGGTTTTGGAGCCCGCACCACTAGACCGGTGCGGGCTCCCTCGTGTCAGTGATCAAGCGTACCAGCACCTAAGCCATTTGCCCAGCAACCCTGCTTTAGTCGCACCAGACCACGATCGCGGAAGCGATGTTCAAGGGGTGGCGCAGGGTCAGACGGAGTGGCGGAGGGCGCGGGCGACCTGGCGGCCTTCCTCTCGCTCGCGGATCTTGCGCCTCTTGTCATAACGCTTGATGCCGCGGGCGACGCCAAGCTCGACCTTGGCCATCCCCCGCTTCAGGTGCATGTTCAGCGGCACGAGCGTCAGGCCGCGCTCGTCGAGGGCCTCGCGGATGCGGCGCAGCTCCTTCTTGTGCAGCAGGAGCTTGCGGTCGCGGCGCGCCTCGTGATTGATGTAGCCGGCGTTCTGGTAAGGGGCGATGTAGGCGTCGAGCAGCCAGGCCTCGCCGTTGCGGATGCGTCCGTAGGCGCCCTGGATATCGACCTTGCCCAAACGGATCGACTTGATCTCGGAGCCGGTCAGCGCAAGGCCGGCCTCGTAGCGGTCGAGGATCTCGTAATCGCGACGTGCGCGGCGGTTCTGGGCGACGATCGCCTCACCAGGGGCCATGCCTCCAGTCTCGCACGCACGGGAGCGGTACCCAAACGGGCGGGACTACTCCTCGCTCTCGGACCCCTCGGAGTCGGCCTCTTCGCGCTCGGCGACATTCGGGATGTCGGGCCGCTCCTCGTCCTCCTCCGAGACGCGCTCGGGCGGAGGCGGCGGCTCGATGCCGCGGAGGATGTCGATGGCGGCGAAGACCTGGAGGTCGCCGTAGTCGATGTAGTCGTCGCCGGTCAGCGGGATCTCGTAGTCGGGGGCGATGCCGAGACCCTCGATGACCTGGCCGTTGGGTCGCAGCCAGCGGCCGACGGTGACATACAGGGCGCCACAGCCGGCGGGGTCGCCGCACCTGCTGAGCGGGTGCAGCTGGTTCACCGTGCCTTTGCCGAACGAGCGTACGCCGACGACGACGGCGCGGCCGTTGTCGACGAGGGCGGCGGCGAGGACCTCGGAACCGCTGGCGCTTGCTTCGTCCTGGACGAGGACGATGGGGATGGAGGTGGCGACTCCGCCCTCCTGGGCGCCGAACGTCACCACGTCGCCGTCGGCGTCGATCTCGCTGAGGATGACGGCGCCTTCAGGGAGGAACTCGTTCGTCGCCTGCACCGTCTGGCGGAGGAGACCGCCCGGATTGCCGCGGACATCGAGGATGAGGCCGATGTAGCGGCCGCTCTCGGCATCCCTGAGGGCGGAGCGCAGCTCGGAGGGCGTCTCTCCGTGGAACTGGGCAATGTTGATGTAGAGGATGTCGTCGACGAGGTTGCCGTCGCGGTCGACGAGGTCGGCACCTGTTTCGCCGGGGACGAGCTCGAGGCGCGGCTCGGTGAACACGCTCTGGATGAGAATCTGGCCGCGCACGATGGTGATGTCCTCGATCTCCGGGGGCGAGCCGCCGGTCGCGAGGTCGGTGTGCTGAACCGTGAGGGTGACCTCAGTGCCACGCGGTCCGCGGATGCGCTGGACGGCCTGGGTGCTGGTCCAGCCGTCGGTCGACTCGCCGTCGACCGCGAGGATGATGTCGCCGGGGCGGATGCCGGCTTCTTCGGCGGGGGAGCCACGGAACGGCGACACGATCTGCACGACCCCGTTGCGGTCGGTGACGGTGGCGCCTATGCCCTCGTAGGTGGTCTCGATCGTGCCGACGCCAAGGGCAATGTCCCCGGGGCTGAGGTACTCGGTGTAGGGATCGTTGAGGGAGTCGATGGCGCCGCGGATGGCGGCATCGCGGAAGGCGCGCTCGTCGAGGATCTCCTTGTCGACGAACTCGTCCAGGAGGATCTCGAAGGTCTCCTCGAGGATGGAGGCGCCGACGGCGAGCTCGGAGCGCTCACCCGATTCTTCCCGCGCCTGCTCCTGGTCGGTCGGCTGAGCGGCGGCGGGTTCCCCGTCGCTCGCGGGGCGCTCCACGATGCGAACTTCTTCCTCGCTCGTGAGGTCGCTGACGCCGTAGCCGAGACCGAACATAAGAAGGAGTCCGGCAATGGCGAGCAGCGCGACCGCGACGTTGCGAACGGCGCTCGAGCCCCGCGACGGGGATGCGGGGGGTTCTGGAGTGATCTCCATTCAGGTGCTCCGGGGGGCCGGTTGGGCCTGCGGTCGAGTGTAGGTGGGGGTGTCGCGGGCGGCAACGCGCCTGCCTTTACGCCTTGTCGAATCCTTATTCGAGAGCGGGCGGCGGGAAGAAGCCGATGCCCGCCTGCCCGATGCGCTCGATGGGAGAGCCGCGTTCCGGGCGCCAGGAGAGGATGGCGTCGTGGGAGCCATCGCTGAAGGCGACGGCGGGAGAGTCGGTGAAGAGCCGGCCGCCGGCGAGGAACACGGAGCCGTCGGGCGCCCAGAGGCGGTGGGAGCGGCCGTACTGGTCGAAGAAGCCCGCCAGAGTCTGGTAGTCGGGGGAGGGAGTGAAGGGGGCGCTTGCGCCCAGGAACTCGCCCGTGGCCGTGCGAGCCTGCAGGGAGACAGAGCCATCGCCCGTGGCAGAGGGGACGATGAAGGCGAGTTTCTCGCCGGCGGGGTCCCAGAAGACGCTGGTGAAGGCGCGGCGCAGGAGGAGATCCGGCTCGCCGCCGTCCGAGAGGTCGACGGTCCACAACTCGTCGAAGGCGCCTGAGGCCGGGCGCGTCGTGACGGCGATCGTCAGGGTTCGGGTTCCGGGCTGGAACGCGAGGGCGACGCCGCCGGGGAGTTCGTGCACGGACTCGCTGGCCTCGCCCGAGCCGGTCGCGACGCGGACGACAACGCCGTCGCCTGTGCCGTCGGGCGTGGCGAAGGCGAGGAGCTCGCCGTCGTCGCTGAAGGCCGGGGTGCGGAAGCCGCGGGCGTCGGCGGAGATGGGCCGGGAGGCGCGGGCCTCGGCGAGCTCCAGCACGGAGAGGTTCACGCCGGCGTGGACCGCGAGCCGCCCCCCATCGGGCGCCCAGGCGAGGAAGAGGGGGGCGCCGGTCTGGATGGGATCGGCGATGAGGGGGCCGTCGGCCTCGCTCAGGAAGAGGGTGAGGCCGGCGCGTCCCTGGGCGACAAGCGCGAGGCGGTCGCCTCCCGGCGACCAGAGCGCGTAGTGGGGCACGTTGGGCGCGATGACGGCATCGCCACCGAGGGGACTCTCGTAGAGGTTGCGGAGGTGGTTGCCATCGAGGTCGAGCATCTCGATGGCGCTGCGCTGCCGTTTCCCTTCGTCGACGACGACGGAGACGGAGACCGCGTCGTGGCCCGGCCGCCAGGCCGGCCAGAAGCCGGCGCGCGCGACGGGCGAGCCGCGCCAGCCGTCCTCCTCCTGGCGGAGGAGCGTGACGGCCTTCCCCGGCTCAACGGCGATGATGGGCGCGGACACGGTTCGGGGTTCCTCGGGCGGGATTGTAGGGGATGGGGTGTCAGGGGCAGGTTCGGGAGGTCGTCGAAGGCCTCAGAGAGGGGCTCTGCTCATGGACAGATTTACTTCGCACTATTCCAGTTATGTACCGGTGTACAGGCCCTAAACCGGTTAGATCGCGCTCACCATGTGCGTGATAATCTCATTACATCACGTATTGACACCGGAAGGCGAGCACCTGTGAGCGACAATCTCCAAACCTCGTTGGCCGAGGCCGCCTTGGACTCGCTCGCCGTTGACAGCGCGGACGGCCTCAGCCCGGAGGCCAAGGCTCTCCGGGGAGCCATCGCGAAGCAGGGGCTGGCCTATTCGGACAGAGACGACCCCGACCACGCGCCCACCACGCTGGACGCTATGCGCGGGTTCGCTTGGGCGGAGAGCGGGGAGGTCATCAAGGCGTTGGGGGCGGAGGCGGCAGAGCGGATGATCGCGGAGTACCGGGCTCTACAGGGTGGAGGCTGAGGGGGCTGCCTTCCTCGCGGCCCGCGATACGCGCTGATACTCGACCCTACAGGCGAAGCACCGCCCCTCGGGACGTGTCGAGTTGCCACGCGTCCGTGTGGGGAAGGCTGAGAACGGCAGAACCTCACCGCAGCCGACACAAGGCCGCTCAGTGTCGCCATAGCGTGGCTTGGGCGGTCCCTTGGCCTTCCGTGCCTTCCGCGACTGCGCCGCCGCCCGCTCAGCCCGCCATCCGGCGTATGTCGGGGCATCCTCGGACTCGCCCGCCCTGAAGGTCCGTTCGGCCCCGCACGTCTTACAGGTGGCCGGGAGCATTCGCCGCCCGTCGGGGCTGGCGATGATCCAATGGTGCGCGTGCCCGCTCACCGCGTCTCGGGAAGGCTCCGGCGGCATTCGGCGCAACGCGCCCGCTCGTCAATTCCGAGGGGCGGTCCGGCCTCATGATGAAACGGCCCCGGTTCGTCCCGCAGGCACTCAAGGCACAGGATGCGATCCCGGCCCGTGTGCGGGTTGCGGATGATCACAGCGTCTCGCATTCGCGTGTTCTCCTTTACTCCGGCTGTGTGAGGCCCGACAGCGCCGCTGCCTTCTCAACCTCCATGCCGGCCGTGACCATGCTCTGAAACGCTCGCGCACGGCCCGCCAGGTCCGAGGCCCGCAGTTCGTCGAACGTCAGCGTTATGTCGGTTTCCAGCTTCGCGCTCAACTCGGCCTCGACCTGCCGGGCGAGGGGCGCGATGGTCCCGAATAGCAGCCGCCGCCATGCCTCGCGCTGGCCGGTCCCGTCCGAGGTCTCGACCAGCTCGACCGGGAGACCGCAGGCCGCGAGCACGGCCCGGCCACTGAAGCGGTACAACTCGACCAGCGCGGCGGGCGGGTCGGCTCCGAATCGGACCGCCTGCCAGTCACGCCGGGGCGCGCCCTGCGTCGAGTTGCCCCACGCGCCCGCCGTCGTCTCGACCAGTGCCATCTTGCCCTTGAGCTTCCCGATCCTCTCGCTCAGGTCGTCAAGCGTCGGGCTCGCGCCATCCTGCGGGACGGGCAGAAGGTTGCCCCTCGGCCCGGATGCTTCGTCGCCTAGCGCGTTCTCAGTCTCCGCGCTCAGGCGGGCCGCCATGCTCGCCACCTCCAGCGGCCCGATCCCGGCCCACGGGCGATCGGGATCGATCGCGTAGCGCACATGTACCACTCCGGCAGCGTCGATCGTGCGGGTTGTCGTCTCCGAGGGTCCGGCCATCGTCAGTTGATAGGCCCATGTGTCGGGCCGGTAGCCGCCGGTCACCGTCCACATGCCAGCGGGACTGAGCCTCAGCCCGCCGTCCGTCTCGATCGCAAAGGCGGCCTCGCCGGAGCGGATCAAGGCCCGCCCGATCGTGCTCAGAACCTCGGGAGTGAGCGCCGCTGTCACGGCGGCGCTCTCGCACTTGGGGATCGCGCTGGCGAATGCCCGGCCCACTACTCCCGCCGCCGTCTCAAGGGCGGCGGTCGAGGTCACCTGAGCAAGCACGGTCCCGCCCGCCTGCCTCACGATCGCCTCGATCACGGCATCGGTGTAACTCGCGTCCCGAGTCTCCCGCTTCAGCCAGCCAGGTAGCCTCACCCGATCACTCCTACGCCGTGGGCGCGCCACTCGCTCAGAAGGGCCGAGGCTCCCGAGAATCGGACGGCATCGGCATAGGCCGCGCCCCGGCCAGCGTTCGGCTGGTCATAGAGGTAGCCCGCGATCCGGATCGCGGCCTCGTCTCTGACGGCCTCGGGAGCGTCCGGCGCGTGCTTGGTCACAAGCGCGACGGCCACGGCCATAAGCCGCGTAGCCTCTGCCGTTTCCTCGGCAGTGTTCCCGAGCCTGAGCGCCCGGCTGACGATGGCGGCGGTCAGAGCCATAGCCTGCGCCTTCCCGGAAGCGTCAGACCGGCTGCAAGCGCGCGAGCCTCTACCTCGGCATCCTCATAGGCGGGCCGGGTCACTAGGGACAGTTCGTACAGGACGGCTGCCTGAATCAGCCGGATCGCCACGCCGGGATTGCCCGGCTCGGGAATCTCCACCTCGGCATCCGGTACCACGTCACGGGGCGGGACGGTGAATCCCGGCGACAGGCCGCGCATGCGCCCGCCCTGAACGTTCAGAACCGCGTCCCGCATGTATGACGGTTGCTCGTCGATCGGCGGGAGTTGCGCCGTGAAGCTCAGCGCATCGTCCGTGTCTACCAGCGTCAGCGTTCCGCCCTGCCGCGAGGCGAGGGGCTGATTGAAGCTGTGACCAACGAGTAGGTTTATCTCGCGCTCGGGAGCGCCCACGGCAAAGGCGAAGGCCCGCGGGCCGATGCTCTCTTTCCGCACGCGCCCCCGGTCGCGGATCGTGGCCGTGGCCCCTTAGGGGAAGCTGCCGGCGAGCATGCGCCCGCCCTGCCGCACCTCTAGGGAGCCGTCAGCCAGCCAGAGGTCAACTGAGGTCGAAGCGGACACGCGAGAAACCGTCCGTGCGGATCACCTCGAAGGCGTACAGCATGACGGCGGTGATCTTGACCTCTCCGGTTCCCGACTTGGTCACTTGGTCCGGGATCAGGGTCACGCCGTCCCAGATCGGGGCTACGGCGTGCATGTTCTGCCGGTTGCGGGCGATGACCGCATCCTGCCGGTTGTCGCCGTCCTTGGCCGGTATGTGATAGTTCACCCGCACCCCGCCGGACAGTCGGCGCAGCGCCCCGATCGCACTCTCCGAGTCCGAGGTGTCCGCGATGCGGTACAGCTTGTGGGCGCGCTTGTACGTGTCCGCGCCGAGCACGATCACCGCGTCGGCCTCGGTCTGCGAGTACCGCCCGTCTACCACGTTCACGACCGCATCCCGGAAGTCGCCATAGGTAGAAGCGGCGGCGGGGTTGCCCGGAGCGGTCAGACCGGCCCCAAGCAGACCCTTTGTCGCGTTGGTCAGAATCTGCTTGTCCAGGCCGTCGGCAAGCGAGGCCGTGAGGTTCTCGGTGAGCGCCTCGGCCATGCCCCGCAGCTTGGCCGCATCCTCGCGGGTGTAGTAGAGGCTCGCCTGAATGCGGGCGGGCGAGAGCACGTCCGCCTCGAAGGTGCCTTGACTGTCGGCAGCGTCGCCGCTCTCCGCCGGAGTGTGAGCCGTCGCCTTGGTGGTCAGAACGGGATAGACCGCCTGCCCGACCGGGACGGTAGGGGTCGGGATTCCGAGGAACGCGGTCACGCTCGACGGGAACACGTACGGGATGATCCCCTGCTGATTCCCCTGCACGTTGTCCGGTGCTGATGTCGCGGCGCGAGTCTCGAGCTTCCCCGCCGCCGCGAGCACGCTCAACGGGACGGCGTTAGGGTCCATGCCGAGCGCCTGCTGTAGGTCGCGCTCCGCACCGTCGATGTTCCGGTGCTGAATCACGGCCTCGAACATGCGGCCCATGTCCCAGGTCTCCCGCAGGCGGTCGAGTTCGCGTTGCTCCGGGGTCGCGTCACCCGTCGGGACCGTGGCGGGTTCGTCAGCCGCGATGATGGCGGCTCGGGTCCGGCGTTCAAGGTCCGCGTACTCGTTGGTCAGCGTGTCAATCTCGCTGCGCTGTTCGTCGGTCAGTTCCGACACTCCGGCGAGTTCGTTCAACTTTGTGCGAACCTCGCTAGACCGGAGTTGGAGTTTCTGAAGTTCAGTCATTCGTACCTCTATCGCCTCATGTTGTGAGTGCGATAGCACGATTGTACGCAACCGCGATAACTTCTCTCAACACTTCTCGGCCTACCTTCTCGACAAGTTCTCTCCCATTCCTCGCGTTCCCCGTGAGTCTCAGGTTCTCGTCTGCGAATTGCGCTACATGCGCGTAGGACTGTGTGTTGGTGGCCGTCAACCGTCCCTCTCTGCCACGCTTGACACCCCATCCCTCGGACATTCGGCGCGACCTTTTAGGTGTACGCCGTCGCAGAAATGGCACGGCCCTACGCCTCATTTCACGTTCGAGCTCGATCCAGAACACCTGTTGAAACCGTCGAGAGAACGCCCCTAGTCCGGTGACAAATACTCCGGTAGCAGTCTCTCTGACCTCAACCCGTGGCACCGTCGGTTTCCTCTACGGTCCGGTGACACGACACGCTGAGAAAGTCCCGCCGCCCTTGCTCCGCTGTCTGGTCAATCAGCCAGCTATGCCCGTCGGAGTCCACAATTCGCAATCGCTTTAGTGTGGCTTGGTCGGCCAGTGTAGGGGTATAGCGAATCACAAACTCCCGGTACTCAACTCGGTAGGTGTACTCGTTCAGACTGCCGCCGACTATGGGAGACGGTTGCAGGGACGATCCCGCGTCATTCTGGTAGGCCCACACTGTCTCACGGGCCATCTCGGCCCCGTGCTGTACCTCGCCGTGTTCGTTCCAGGTCGCTTTGGCATAGGTCACAAGGTCGATTCTGCGATCAAGTACCGGCATTGTCTGATTGTAGCGCTCGGACCAATTCCTGCCATTCTTGCTCACTCGGAGTCAGTACCGGCGGCCTTTGTTCCGCCCCTGTCTTTGCTATGTGACAGCCTCGGCAGAGCGCCTGAAGGTTCGACGGCTCCCACTCTTCCCCGCCGTCCCGGACGCGCCGGATATGGTCTACCTCCAGCCGCCCGGCCTTCCCGCAGGCTTGACACCGGTAGCCGTCGCGCTCCAACACCTGCCGCCGGAGCCGCCGCCAGCGGGGAGTCCCGAGGCTAGCCCGCGACGGCAATTCCCGACCCCTTGGACGGTTGCGGCGCGGCCCGCGCGCGCTCGCCTTCCGCGACCGCGAGGATCGCGGCGGCGGCGGCATCGTCACGGTGATTCTGTTTCCGCCCGCCCTCGCTCCCCTTGGCGAGTTTCGCATTGCCGGCCGGGTCCGAGAGGGTCCGTGCCCCGGCCAGCGCCGAACGCATTAGCAGGGACTCGGGAGCAAGCACGCGCCCCGCGAGGCAGGCCCGCCGGAAGTGGCGCACATCCTCGCCGCCGTCCCGGTAGCCCATGCCTCGCAGGATCAACGCGGCGGGCGGGATCATCGCGGCGCTCAGGCCGTCCCTCAGCTCTCCCTCCCGCCAGCGGTCGGCTACAACCGCGTCAGGCGCTCCCCAGCGGGTCAGGGCCTCGCCCAGAAGCTCAGGGACGGGGATCGCCCGGCCCCCAAGGGTCAGCAACTCGCCTCGGCGCGCCATGTCGAGATACAGACCGCCTACACCGTCCCTCGCGCCCCGCTCGCTCAGGCTCGGCTCCGAGGGGAAGGCTGCCAGCGCTTCAAGCCGGTACGTCTCGGGCCAGTAGGCGACGATGGCCGAGGATGCGGCAGAGCCGCCCAGGTCAACGCCCCAGACCAGCGGCCCCGCTCGCCCCCCGCTGTCGCTCTCGCACTCGCGCCACACCTGCGGCTCTAGCAGGTGCTCTCTCTCAGTGTCCGGCGTCCCGAGGTTCAGGCGCAGGGCGGCATAGGCCGCGAACAGGCCGGGATCGCGCTTCGCCTTGGCCCCTTCCCGGCGGATGGTGGCCAGTAGGTTCGGCATAGCGTCTACGCTCGGATTGGCCCGCCGGATGGTCCGCATCTGAAACGGTGGATCGTCGAGGCGGGCCGCGTGCGTCTGCGAGTAGTCAGCGCCCCCGGCCAGCAACCGCGAGAACCAATGTTGCTCGTCGGCTGGCCGCGTCCCGAGACACAACACCTTTGCCCCTTCAATCTTCCCCATTGACGTGACCAGCGCGGCAAACAGGGCAGCGCCGCCGCCCTGCCACTGGGCCGGTTCGTCGGCAAGCACAAGCTGGGGCGCGAGGCCATGCGCCCGCTTTGCATCGGAGCCGATCGCCCGGATGCTGGCCCCGGTCAGCCGGTCAACGATCATCGCCTGTTGCGCGTTGTCTGTGATTCGGAAGCGGCCCGGCGACTCGTCGATCGTGGGGCGCAGGAACGCTAGCGCATGGTCAAAGTCGATCTTTGCCTGCCGGTAGGCCGAGGCCACAAGCACAGTCTCGGCCCTCGGCTCGACCAACGGGCCCTCAATGGTGGCAGCCGCGATCCCCGAGCAATACGTGCTCTTACCATTGCCCCTCGCCACGCTCAGGGCCGCTACCTCTACGCCTTCCCGGTACGCTCCCCGCAGGAAACGGCGTTGCCACGGCAGCACCTCTAGGCGCTCCCCGGCCTTTGGTCCCTGAGTCACGGTCAGCCCTTCCAGGTAGGCCGTGAGCGCGCCGAGGTCAAAATCTCTCATGCTTATAGACTCCCCTCCACCGGTTCCCGGCTACCCGTGTCCCGTACAAACAGGGGTCCCCGGGGGTGGGGGCAGGCCCTCGCCTTCGCCTTTGCCTCGCCACGCCCAACCTAGCCACGCCCTCGCCTCGCCAGGCCCGGCCCTGCCGTTCCGCGTCTCGCCCTGACAGGGGATACCTCGCCTCGCCCTGCCGCCGCCTCGCGGAGCCATGCGCTGCCTAGCCACGGCATGCACCGCACCGGCTGACCGGGCCTCGCCTTGTGATCCTCGCCTCGCCGGGCCATGACTTGCCCCAGCGAGCCAAGCCATGCCTTGCCTAGTGTTCCTCGCCTTGCCCCGGCGTGCATTGCCTCGCCACGCTGGGCCTCGCCCTGAGTCTCCGATCCTACAGGTGTCGGCTCGTGCGAGGGGAGCATTGGTCAGGCCCGCTCGCCAGCGTCGGAGCCTGCCGCTGCGCGGCATCCAACGCTGACTCCCGGTGTCACTGACTGACTGTGACCGCCCGTGTCCCGGATGGCGGCTTGAACGATCCTGAGACGGCAACGGCCCCGGCCCATCCCATCCGTGAAACGTCGCGCCGCGTCGCGACGCGCACGGCCCGCGAGTCCCGGAGCCGGTTCCCCGCCGGGACCAGCCGCGCCCCTTCCCTTTCGCATGGCGCTCTGAGCCTGAGCCTCGGAACGGGTCACGTTACAAACGCCTTCCCGCTGGCTCTGACATGGCCCCGTTCGCAGTCGGGCCGGTGGGGATCAATGTTGTGGTCACCTACTGTCGTTTCGGTGACGCAAGCCCCTGTCTCTGCGACCGGAAGGCATGCGGTCCGAGGGGCGCTGTACTTGTGGCTGGTGGGCGCTGGTCCGGCATGGGCTTCCACGCCTCACGATAGCGGGGCGGGACTAAGCACGCGGCGGGTTGTCTAACTGTCTCTCGCGTCTCTTGCGATGGGCAAAAGCCGCCCCCGGCTGGTCCCGTGAGTCATGCCGGACCGTCGGGGACCAGGTGCGGGGGCTATGGCTCGAATTCTACCAGACCTCGCAGGCCCACACGGACCGGCTGCCAGTCGAGTCCGCGTGCCTCTCGCAGCGGAGCAAGCCGAGGCCGCTAGAGGAAACGGTGAGCGTTGACACCGCCGCGTGAGGAGTGGCGAGGTTGTGTCCGCCTGCCGCCGTGAGGCGCTGAACCTCGCCAGCGTCCCACAAGGGCCGGGCCGGGTGAGTGCGGCCCTGTACGGACACGTCCGCGCCCCAGCCCTTCACGGTGACGCTCCCGGCCCGCTCTGCCACGGCCCGGACGTGGGCCTGAATGATCCCGCCATAGCCGCCGCGCCGCCCGTTCACAAGGTAGGCCCACAGATCGGGATCGTCCGCGTCGCGCAGGCTGCGCGCCGTCCGCGTCTCCGCGATCGCGCAGTGCCACTCGCCCCAGAGCGCGTGAGGGTCTGCCACCTGAGCGCAGGTCCACTCGCGGATCGTGCGGCCCGCCAGCGTCCGCAGCTTGACCGCCTCGGCATCCTGCCATGTGGCCGGAGCGATGCGATGGTGCCACGCCTCGGACGGCTCGCCCGGTGTCAAGGGCCGGGCCGAGTAGAGGCCGTGCCAGAGGCCCTGAGCGGCCACGAACACGATCGCATGCTGGGCCGGGATCGGGTGATTGGCCTCGACCGTGACGATCATCACAGGCTGGGCCGTGGTCGAGGTGTCGAGGTAGACGGTGATTGCCGGGGCTGGCTCAGCCGTGGCCGTGGCCCAGCCGAGGGTCAGAAGGGCGGTCAGGGTCAGGATGATCGTTCGCATCGTTAGCCTCGCTTCCGCCGCTCGATCGCGGCCCAAGCCTTGTCAGCCGTGCGCGCTAGGTCTTTGCGGCTGACGTGCGCGTAGATCGTTGTCGTCTCTGGTGAGGCGTGGCCGAGCAAGTCCTGAACCACCCGGATATTCGCCCCGCCTCGTACCAGGTCGGTCGCGCAGGTGTGTCGCAGCATGTGCGGGCTGACAGGCCGGGATATGCCCGCTCGCCGGCCAGCCTTGCTGACAATGAACTGGATGAAGCGTCTTGACAGCCGCCCCTGACGCCCGACGAACAGGGCAGGGTCCGCGATGGCTGGTCGCTCCCCGAGGTAGGCGACGATGGCGCTGCGGGCCTTGGAGCCAAACAGCACGGTTCGGTCCTTGTCGCCCTTGCCGTGGCGCACTCGCAGGGTGAGCCGGTCAAGGTCGAGATCGTGAAGGTCAAGGGCGCACAGTTCGGAGACCCGCACCCCCGACGCGTACAGCATTTCGAGGATGGCCCGATCGCGGACATTGCGAGGAGCTGCTAGCAGGGCCTCGACCTCGGGAGGCTGAAGCGCCTTCGGCAGGCGGCGGCGCTTTGGGACAGGCGGGAGCCGGTAGGCACTGAGCAAGTCGCCGTCCGTGTGTCCATGCCGACCGAGCCAGGTATACCAGCGCTTGATCACGTTCAGCCGGCGGTAGACGCAAGAAGGCGTGTATCGCTCCCGCATGGTCGCCACGTACGCGGCAAACTCGGCCTTTGACGTCGCGAGCGGGTCGCCGGGACAGGCTTCGAGCCATCGGCTTACGTCGGAGCGGTAGGTTGCCAGCGAGTTCGGCGCGAGGGGCCGACGCGTGAGATCGCCACGCCCGAGGTCGGCCAGCCAGGCGTCAAGCGCTTTCATGACTGCCCGCCCGACGCCGCGATCAACTCCTCGAGCCGGGCCTTCGCGTCAAGCGTCTCCGTGGCCCGCTCCCGTTCCTCGGAGACCATCTGGGTCGTATCGAATTCGAGCGAGCGGAGCCCCGTCCGCAGTTCCTTGTGAACCTCGCGGGCGATCTCCGCTTCGCGTGCGTCTTGGTCTTCTACTTTGTGGACCAGCCGTTGCGCCTCGCGCATCAGCCCCGCAGCGAGAACTGGATCGCGCTGGTCCGCCGTTGATTGCCTGAGCAGAAGGACTAGCTCAAGCAGCGCCTCTCGTGGTGACACCGGATTGCCTTCCTACGTGGCAAGCATTCCTCCCGGTGTTCGTGAGAGCCCAGCGTACGCCGATTTCCAGTTATGTGCGGGAGAGGCCGGTTCTGGGCCCTAAGGGGTGGTCTGGATGCGGTACGCGTACGTGGGGTGTCGAGGGGATTAGAAAGGAGGCGGGCCGGACCCGGCAACTTGCACGCGCTGACCGCCTGGCGGGCGCAGCCAGTTGATGGGCCTCCTTTGCACGATCACGGCCCCCTCCTTCCCGTCAGGGAGCCGAAGCGTGCATCGGGACCCGACTTCGAGGGTGAGCAGGTCGCCTTCCGGTCGCAAGATCGACCCGCTCCAGCTGCGCTTCTCCTTCCGCAGCCGCGCACCGACCACGAATGATGTGTGGCCACCTTGGGGGATCAGCTCTGCCTTGCCGGAGTAACCCACCACTTATGTCTCGTCTGGCCACGCCATCGACAGGCTAGCGTCTCCCTCAAACACCCAGCCGGGCGGGTCTTCATCGCGTCTCGGTGTGCTGGGGCGGTGGGGGGCGGCGAACATGTCCAGAACGTCCCGGATGGCGAGGCCCTGCGCTGCGAGGCCGCGCTTCGCTTCACGGATGGCGGGGCCGTGCGCTGTGAGGGTGCGCTTCGCTTCACGGATGGCGGGGCCGTGCGCAGTGAGGGTGCGCCGGGCTTCCCTGATCATTTGCTGGGTGTGCGGGTCGAATAGAGGGCTGGTCACTGCCGGACTCCTAACTGCTAATTTTCCCTAGCCAAGTCCAGCATACCAGTACCGCCCGCCACCTGAGCACTTCACGTGGGGAAGGCAAGGCCCGGCCCAGAAGCGCGGCCTCCGCGCCCTGTGTGGCCTAACCTTCCCTACCTGTGGCAAGGGCGGTGTCTGGCACAGGAGACATCCTGGTCACAGGGACTGGTCGACGACGCTATCGATGTCACCGCGAAGGGCGTCGGGATCCATGGGTGGCAGGCGCCGCCAGCGCTCCAGCCAGGTTGGCGCATCGGGGGCCCCGTGGGCGATGTCCCGAATTTCGTCGGGGGAGTCCGCCTCAAGAGGATCGTCTCTGGCCGTCTCGCCGACGCTGAGGTCCGGCAAGCGGTAGCCCGCCTCTGGCTCGCCCGCGGCGAGCACGCTCCGGAGGCCCTCTTCCACCACGACGGTCAACTGCTGGCCCGTCCTGCGGGCATACTCCCTCGCATCGGCCAACAACTGGTCATCCAGCTCAAGCGTGACTCTCATGCTCCTGATTGTACGCGGCAGGCTCTTTCTGGGACTCCCTGCTCACTCTCCCCGAACCTTTACCTTGCGGTCCCCGCCCTTGACCTAGGCTAGGATCAAGACGATCGCAAGGGAGAGGCCATGCGAGTTCTGGTGGTTGAAGACGAACAGTCCCTCGCTTCCGCGCTTGACCGGGGTCTGACGAAGCTCGGGTACGCCGTGGATGTCGCCTACGACGGCGAGGAGGCGCTCGACAAGGCGGGCGGGACGCCCTACGACGTCGTGTGCCTCGACCTGAACCTGCCCCGGGTCGACGGCATCGAGGTGTGCCGCCGGCTGCGAGCCGACCGCTTCAGCGGCGGCATCATTATGTTGACTGCCCGCAGCGGCATCAAGGAGCGTGTCGAGGGGCTCGACGAGGGCGCCGACGACTACCTCGTGAAGCCGTTTGCCTTCAGCGAGCTGGCCGCCCGCATCCGCGCCGTCACTCGGCGCGAGGGCTCGCCCCTCGACCCCGTGCTTTCGACGCGGGGACTCGAGCTCGACCCGAACACGAACCTCGTCCGGCGCGAGGGGGTCTCCATCCACCTGACGCCGAAGGAGTTCGAGCTCCTGTACTACCTGGCGAAGCACGAAGGGCGGGCGATTCCCCAGGAAGAGCTGATCGAGCGCATCTGGGACGAGCGCATGAACCCGTTCACGCAGACCGTGAAGGTCCACATGAACAACCTCCGCCGCAAGCTGAACGACGGCTTCGAGGAATCGATGATCACCACCATCCGGGGGAAGGGTTACGTCCTTTAGGCCGACACTGCCACCGGTTGTGCGGACCGTTCGCTTCCGGCTGACGGTCTGGTACTCCACGCTCCTGCTGATCCTGGGACTGGCGTTCATCCTCTTTCTGAACGTGGCGGCGCGGCTCGACGAGCCGGACGACCAGGCCGTGATGGAGGAGATGGGGTTGGACGAGGCCGAGTGGCAGGCGGCGGGGGTGGAGGCCACGAGCGAAGAAGCGGGAGGCATGGGCGACATGACGCCCGCCCAGCTGGTCGACGAAGCCGGAGAGGAGTTCCAGGCGGAGAACCTGGACCGGCTGCGGACGTGGTCGATCGTGGCGGGCTTCGGGCTCGCGTTCATCTCCGGGTTCGGGGGGTTCGCGCTCTCGGGCATCATCCTTCGGCCGATGCGCGATATCACCGAGGTCGCCTCCGAGATCAGCGCCACGAACCTCTCGCAGCGCATCAACCACCAGGGACCGGACGACGAGCTGAAGCAGCTCGCGGACACGTTCGACTCGATGATCGAGCGCATCGAGCGGGGGTTCGAGGCGCAAAGACGCTTCGTGCAGGACGCCTCGCACGAGCTGCGCACGCCTCTGGCCGCTATCCGCACCAACATCGAGGTTGCGGAGATGGCCAGCGACACCGGCAATGAGGAACAGCGGGCGCTGCTGGAGACGGTGAAAGGCCAGACGGAGCGGCTGACGCGGCTGAGCGAGGACTTGCTGCTCCTGACGGCGCCGCAGGCCTCCCTGCCGATGGAGACGGTAAACCCGGCCGAGCTGGTGGCGATGGCGCTCGAGGAGATCGGGCCGCTGGCCGGGCGGGCCAACGTGACGCTTACCTCTCATACGCAGGAGGGCTGCGAGGCGGTGGCGAGCACGGACCTGCTCTATCGCTGCGTACTCAACCTGATCGACAACGCCGTAAAGCACACGGGCGAGGGCGCGACTGTGACGGTCGAAAGCGGCTGCGAGGACGAGCGGGTGTGGATCCGGGTGCGAGACACCGGACCGGGCATCTCCGCCGAGGACCAGGAGCATGTCTTCGATCGGTTCTACCGGATCGATCGGAGCCGGGTGCGGGGGCGTGGCGGTTCGGGTCTTGGGCTGGCGATCGTGCGGGAGCTTATGGACTCGATGGGGGGTTCGGTCGCGGTCGATTCGACACCCGGCGAGGGGGCGACCTTCACGCTTCGCCTGCCGCACGCCACCACGACGAACGGGGCTTCGCCCCATCGACAGGGAATTTCGGGGCCTTAACCTTTCCTTGACCTTTTGCCCCCGGCTCGCGTATACGACCGGCAAACGATTCGACGGACGCGGGTAAGCGTCCTAACTGCGGCAGGAAGCCGCAACGGGTTCACTCCCATGAGGGGAAACCCCACAAGGAGGCTTCTCATGAGCCTTTTGCTTGACAAGATCGACTCTCCGGCCGACCTCCGCGACCTTTCGCCCGAGGAGCTGGAGCAGCTGGCGACGGAGATTCGCGAAGAGCTGGTCAACACCATCCAGGGGATCGGCGGTGGCGGACACCTCGCCTCGAACCTCGGCGTGGTGGAGCTGACGCTCGCGCTGCACCGGCAGTTCGACTCGCCCAGGGACCGCATGCTCTGGGACGTGAGCCACCAGGTGTACGTCCACAAGATGGTGACCGGGCGTCGCGGGCAGATGGAGACGATCCGGCAGTACCAGGGCCTCTCGGGGTTCGCGGACCGGAACGAGAGCCCCCACGACCTGTTCGGGGCGGGGCACGCCGGCACCTCGATCTCGGCGGCGACGGGCATGGCCGCGGCGCGCGACCTGCGCGGCGAGGACCACCACGTGATCGCCATCATCGGCGACGGCGCCATGACCGCCGGCATGGCCTTCGAGGGCCTGAACCACGCCGGCCACCTGGGCACCAACCTCATCGTCATCCTGAACGACAACTCCATGTCGATCTCGCCGAACGTGGGCGCCCTCAGCCGCAACGTGAACAAGCTGCGGATCGAGCCGCACTACCGGCGCTTCAAGCAGGAGATCGAGGGCCGGATTGACGGGATGGTGGAGCAGTTCCCCATCGGCCGGAACCTGGCGAGGGACGTCTGGCAGGGCGCGCAGCGCGTGCAATCGAGTATGCGCGACCTGATCGTGCCGGCGAGCTTCTGGGAGCAGTTCGGCTTCGACTACTACGGACCGATCGACGGCCACAACCTGGGCGAGCTGGAAGCGACGCTCTCCGCCGTGAAGAAGGTGCGGGGCAAGCCCGTGCTGCTGCACATCCTGACGAACAAGGGCCACGGCATTCCCGAGGCAGCCGCCGACCCGGTGAAGAGCCACAGCGGCACCTTCTGGCTGAAGAAGCCACCGGCTCCGGACGCGCCGAAGGCGCCGCCCACCTACAGCCAGGTATTCGCGAATGCCGTAGGCGAGCTCATCGAGCAGGATCCGCGGGTGGTCGCCATTACCGCCGCGATGCTGGAAGGCACGGGGCTGGCGGCGACGCAGAAGGAGCACCCGGAGCGCGTCTTCGACGTGGGTATCGCCGAGCAGCACGGCGTCACCTTTGCGGCCGGGCTGGCGACGCAGGGGATGCGCCCAATTGCGGCCATCTACTCGACATTCCTGCAGCGGGGCTTCGACTCGATCGTGCACGACATCGTGGTGCAGAAGCTGCCGGTCATCTTCGCGCTGGACCGCGCCGGGTTCGTCGGCGACGACGGGAAGACGCACCAGGGATTCATCGACACGTCCTACCTGCGCTGCCTGCCGAACATGGTCGTGAGTGCGCCCAAGGACGAGGCCGAGCTGCGCGACCTGCTCGCTACGGCGGTTGCGCACGACACGCCGTTCTCGGTCCGCTACCCGCGCGGGGCCGGTCCCGGGGCGCCCACGGACCAGCCGATGAAGAAGATCCCGGTCGGGCAATCAGAGCTGCTGCGGGATGGCCGCGACGTCACCCTCATCGGCTTCGGCGCCTCGGTGATCGAGTGCGTGAAGGCCGCCGACCTGCTGGCGCTCGAAGGCATCGACGCACGCGTCATCAATGCGCGTTTCGCCAAGCCGCTCGACGAGGACGCCATCCTGGCGGCCGCGCGCGAGACGGGCGGCATCATCACTGCCGAGGAGAACGTCCGCGCAGGCGGCTTCGGCGAGGCGGTGCTGGCCGTGCTGGCCGACAACGGGCTGCCGGAGACGCTGCTGCTGAACCTGACGATGCCGGACGACATCGTGGACCACGGTCCGCAGAAGGTGTACCGGGGCGTGTACGACCTCGACGGCGACGGCATCGCCCGCCGGGCGATGGAGGTCCTGAAGGACCGCGGGGCCGAGCGCAAGGAGAGCCTCGCGACCGCCTGAGCAACGCGGAAGGGGGAGCAGGCCGCATGACGACCGCCGCAGCATCGCCTCCATCGGCGTTGACCGCCCACCTCGACGCGCTCGAGGACGCCCTTCGCGCCGCCGTCGGCACGGACGAGGGCGGGCTGGCGGCGTCCGCTCGTTATGTCATGGGGTGGGAGGACGAGGAAGGGCGGCCCGCCACGACCGGCGGGAAGCGCATCCGGCCGGCGCTCTGCCTGCTGGCGGCGGAGGCGCTGGGCGGCTCGGCGGCCGAGGCCATGCCGGGGGCGGTGGCGGTCGAACTCATCCACAACTTCTCCCTTGTCCACGACGAGATCCAGGACCGCGACGCGGAGCGCCACCACCGCCCGACGATCTGGCGGATCGTGGGCGAGGCGCAGGCGATCAATGTCGGAGACTTCCTCCTGACGCGCGCCCTGCGGGCGCTCTCGGAGTCGGACGCGCCCAGCGAGCGGCGCGTAGCCGCGCTCGACGCCTTGCTGGCGGCGACCGACGACATGATCGGGGGGCAGTGGAACGACCTCAGCTTCGAGCCGCGAGAGGATGTCTCGGTTGAGGATTACCTGGCCATGGTGGAGGGGAAGACGGGGGCGCTCATCGGGGCGCCGCTGCAGATGGGGGCCATCCTGAGCGGAGCGCCCACGGAGCAGAGCGACGGCATTCGCGACTGGGGGCGCAAGGTGGGGCTGGCGTTCCAGGTGCGGGACGACATCCTCGGCATCTGGGGCGACCCCTCCGTGACGGGCAAGTCGAACCAGAACGACCTGGCCCGGCACAAGAAGACCCTGCCCGTCATCGCGGCGCTGGCGGAGCCACGCACGCGCACGGCCATCGAGCGGCTGTTCGCGCACGACGAGCCGCCGGCAGCGGAGATCGAGGCGGTCTCGGTGCAGATGGAAGCGGACGGCATCAAGGCGGTGGCTGAGGAGCACGCGCGACGTTATGTCGATGAAGCCAGTAGCCTCCTCGACAGCCTCGGCTTGCGGGAGGACGAGCGCGTCCTGCTCGCGGCGGTCGCGCGCTATCTCATCGAGCGGGCGGGATAAGCGAGGCGACTCCTCAGGGGGCGCGATGGCGCCAGCCGCGTCGGGTGGCGGCGTCGCGCAGGCGTTTCGCGGCCCGGTTGATGGCATTCCTTCCGAGGACGCCGAAGTCGATCACGGCGTGTTCGGGAAAGGGCTGCGGGTCGGGGCGAACGGGCAGGTCCAGGGCCGTGCACTCGGCAACGCTGACGGCCATCACTCCAGCCGACTGCAACGACTGCTCAGCCGTGTAGTGGCGCCAGGCAGCGGCAGGGCGAATCTGATCGCCGTCGTACACCGACAGGCGGTTTCGGTCGGCCGCTCTTGGCGTAAAGGCCTGGCTTGTCACGCGGTCGCGTTGCACGAATCGCGGGTGTATCTGCCGGAGGAGCAGGGTCTCACTGTTCACGCTGGTTGCGAGAGGGCGACGACACGGGCAGCCAGCCACTCCCAGTCCTGGCCGCGTGCCAGGTCAAGCTCTCGGGTCTCTTCCTCATCGGAATCGAGCGCGAGGTTGTGCCACTCGCCAGTCCGATCGTCGGGATGGAACCGGAGACTGACCTCGTGGTTCCCCAGGGTCCACTCCGCCTGCACACCACCCTCTACGGTGGGATAGAGGTGTGGCGGGCGGGCCTCCTCCGGATAGTGATGGGCAAAGCTCTCCAGGAGCCAGTCCACGAGACCGGGTGAGGGGGCGGAGCCCTCCCCGTCAAGCCAGCCATCCTCCATGCCCCGGAGGTCGTCAAGCTGTGCGGGAATGTCGAGGTGGTCGAGAAAGGCCAGGTGCTCGCGTGAACCTGTGCCAGATCCATGGCGGGGGCCGCGCAGCCGCCGTCTCAGGAACTCCCGAACCGACAAAGGCTCACCCCTCCCGAAGTGAAGTTGCTTGCAGTATATCTCTTTTGGGCTACGGCAGGGACGTTTCGCCCATCAGGTATCGGTCGATGCCGCGGGCGGCGTCGCGGCCTTCGGCGATGGCCCAGACGATGAGGGACTGGCCGCGGGTCATGTCGCCGGCGGTGAAGATGCCGGGGACGCTGGTCATCTTGTTCTCGTCGG
>VXRS01000302.1:0-2020 GCA_009838385.1 Dehalococcoidia bacterium
TCGGGGTAGACCACCAGCAGGATGGGGACGAGGAGGAAACCCCCTCCGGCGCCGACAATCGCGCCGAAGACGCCCACGCCCAGCCCCAGCAGGATGAGCAGGACCGCCTCTAGCACGTCAGGCTCCACATGCCGCGTCGGGCGACGCGGTCGGTCGCTCTAGTGGTGGCCAGCGAACCCCGAACGCGAGTCACAGCCGCACGATACGCCCGGCACGCCGCGAGCCCGCCTCCCGGCGGGAAAGGCGCGTTGGCGGCGACTGGCGCCGCTTATTCGGCGATGATGCGACCGCGCAGTTCGGCCTCGCGATCCAGCACCTGGTTGGAGCCGAGCTCGATGCGCACTTCGGCAATGGCGCCAGAGAAGGCGAACGGCACCTCGTAGTCCTCGCTGACGGGGGTGTAGAGGTCCTGGCCGACATCGAGACCCTCGATCGCGAACATACCGCCGAGGGTGGCGGGGAGGTCCCCGCTCCCCACCTGACGGCCGTTCATCGTGAGAATGGCGGTTCCTGCCAGTTCGTTGGTCTTCGTGAACTCGAACGTCACGACCGACCCGCCGATTGGCACGTCCGTGTCGGACACGATGCGATAGCGCTCGCCAACGTAGCTGTACTCGTGCACCAGGCGGTTGTCCTTGATGAACAGGGAGTACCCACCGGTAATCCCACCGTGGGCAATGAGCACGCCCTCGTCTGCCTCGGTCTCCCGGGTCAGCTCAACGGTGATGGTGTAGTCGCGGTTGCGGACATCGGCGGCGGCATTCGTCGGCGTGTGGGCCATGCCCTGGCGGTAGACGAAGCTCGTGCGGTCCTGGGGGGAGCCTTTCTTGGGGGGCGTGCCCCGCGCTCCGCGGAGCCCGTCTTCGAGCGGCAGCACATCGTACTTGGCCGCCTCGATCCACCAGTGCTCGATCATCTCCTTGAGCTTCTCCGGCTCCGACTCGGCGAGGTCATTGCACTCGGAGAAGTCCTCATCGAGGTGGTAGAGCTCCCACTGGTCGTCCTCGAAGGACCCCCCGGGCGCGTGGAAGGTGACTGCCTTCCAGCCGTCGTGCCAGATGCCGCGGTGGCCAAACATCTCGAAGTGCTGGTTTCGCTTGCGCGTGGGCTCATCGCCCGAGTCGAACGTGTAGAGCATGCTCGTCCCATGGATCGGGAGCTGCGGCACTCCCTGGTACATCTCCGGCGCCTCCACTCCGAGCACTTCCAGCACGGTCGGGACGATGTCGGAGATGTGGTGGAACTGTGGGCGGATCGCTCCCGCGTCCTTGATGCGATCGGGCCAGTGGATGATGAGCGGGTCGCGGATGCCACCCCCGTGGGTGTTCTGCTTGTAGCGCTTGAGCGGGGTGTTCCCGACCTGCGCCCAGCCCCAGGGGTAGTTCGTGTGGGACCTGGGCCCACCGATCTCATCGATATTGGCCTGGTTGTACTCCTCGCTCGCGGGAACCTGGTTATAGAAGCGGCCCTCGTTGACGACACCGAGGGGACCACCCTCCTGGCTCGCGCCGTTGTCGGAGACGACGACGAAGAGTGTGTTATCGAGCTCGTCGACCTCCTCGAGGTAGTCGGCAAGCCGCCCGATCTGGTGGTCCATGTGGTCGAGCATGGCCGCGAACGCTTCCTGCAGGCGGGCACGGACGCGCTGTTCGTCTTCGGAAAGGTCATCCCAGGCGGGAACGCCGTTGTTGCGAGGGGCGAGCTGCGTGCCTTCGGGGACGATGCCGAGCTCCAGCTGGCGCTGGAACCAGGCCTCGCGCGTGGCATCCCAGCCCTGGTCGAACTTGCCGCGGTACTTGTCGAGGTACTCCTGCGGGGCCTGGTGAGGGGAATGGCACGCCCCGAAGGCGACGTAGAGGAAGAAGGGAGTGGTCGAGAGCGAGGTCTGGTCGCGGACGAACTCGATGGCCTCGTCGACGATAGCCTCGCTCAGGTGGTAGTCCGGGTCGGAGGGCGAGGGGATGTGGCGGTTGTCGAGGATCAGTTCGGGGGCGAACTGGTCGGTGAGCGCATCGAGGAA
>VXRS01000302.1:2120-13648 GCA_009838385.1 Dehalococcoidia bacterium
GCGCGGGAGGGGGAGCAAATGGTGGTGGTGTGGAAGTTCCGGTAGCGAATCCCGTTGGCCGCGAGGCGATCCATGGCAGGGGTGTCGATCGAAGAGCCATAGCACCCGAGGTGCCCGAAACCAACATCATCGAGCATGATGAAGACGACGTTGGGGCTTCCCGGCGCCGGCCTCGGAGGCTCAGGCCACCACGGCGTCGACTCGCTCGTGTAGCGTCCGATATGACCCTGGAAATACGGTTCGCTGCTCATCTCTCACACCTCGGCTGATTGGGGAGCGCCCCCCTTGAGGGAAAGCGCCTGGTGGCACAAGTTCGCGCAGTATAGCGGCAGCCTCTGGCGAGGCGAGCCGAGGGGCAAGCGCCAGGCCCTGAGGGTCCTCCTGCCGGGATCTGGAAGCTAGCCAACACTCAGCGGGGAGCCGCTTCGCTAGAATGGCGGACCATGAGCCGTGTTCTCGACAGGCTGAGCTGGCTGGTCACCGTCCGGCCATACATCACGATCGCCATTCTCGTCCTCATCACCGTCGTAATGGTCGTAGGCGCCGGGCGGCGCGCGGAGGTAATCGAAGGGGCGGCCCTGGCGTTTCTCCCACCCGGCAACGCCGTCGCGAACGCGCTCAATGAGATCGAAAAAGTCTTTTCCGAAACGGGCGACGTCAGCGTGGCCACGATCATCTTTCGGGGCGAGGCGCTCACGCCTGGCGGGCTCTCCCAGATGGACGCCCTCGTCGAGGAGCTCGTCGCCGATCCGAAGATAGGCGCCCTTCTGGCGCCGGGGGATTCGATCGGCTCACCCGCGGCGCTGTTCCGGGCTGTGCTCCAGGTCGACAGTTTCGAGTCGGTCACGCAGGCAGAGATCGACGCCGTCCGCAGCCTGCCCGAAGTCGCGGGCGCGCTCACCGCCTTGACCGGAACGGACACGGACGGCACGCCGGTCGCGATCGCCACCCTCAGCCTCATCGACACCGACGACGAGCGAATCAAGGAGGCCGAGCGGACGATCAACGAGGTGGCGGCCGCCGACGAAGGCCCCCTGCAGGTGAGCAGCGTGTCTCCCATCGTGATCGAGGACGAGTACAAGGAGGCCACGGAGTCGGGGTTGGTGCCCCTGCTGGGGCTGGCGCTCATTCTGATTCTCGCCCTCATCCTGCTGTTCCTGCGCACGCTTTCCGATCTGTTGCTCACCTTCGTGGGGCTGCTCATGTCCCTCATCTGGGTCATCGGCGCGGAAGGCTGGCTGGGGCCGGACGCGCTCGGCTGGATCGGCCCGCCGAGTTCGCTCACGGCTATGGTCCCCATCATCGTGATCAGCCTCACGGTGGATTACGCCATCCAGGCCGTCTCTCACTACCGTGAGCAGCGAACCGAGGGCACGTCCGTGATAGACGCGGTCAGGACGGGGTTGGGAAATGTCACGATCCCGCTGGTCCTCGCCGCTGTCACGACGATGGTGAGCCTCCTGGCGAACCTGTTCTCCCCCATTTCCGTGGTGGGTGACTTCGGCATCGTTGCAGCCCTCGGCGTCGGGATGAGCCTGATCGTCATGCTGACGCTCCTCCCCGCCGCCCGCACCATCATCGATCGCAGGAGCGAGAGGCGAGGCAAGCTGAAGCCGCCCCGGCCGGTTGCCAATGCGCTGCCCGGCATCCGGCGGCTCGCTGAAGTGCTGGGGACATCGGTCTCGCGCCGGCCGGCGCCCTACTTCGTCGTGATCCTCGCGATCACGATCGGCTTCGGATTCGCGGCCACCAGACTCGAGACGGGGTTCGACATCCGTGACATCCTACCCAGGGGCGGGACCGTTCTGGAGGATATCGAGACGCTTGAATCGGCCGTCGGCGGCTCGACGGAGATGGCCAGCATCCTCGTGAAGGCGGAAGCCACGGAAACCCGGACCTACCTGAACCTCCACGACCTGCGGGAAGCCTTCGAGGATCCGGCGCGCCGTCCCCAGGCGGCCGCCGGCCCCATCGTGGTGTCGTACGAGCTGATCGTGCGTGACTGGATCGACGATAGCGGGGAGCCGGGGGACAAGTATGACCCCGAGCTGGCCGCCCTCTTCCACGAGGCATCCGCGGGCGTGGAACTCGATCCGGAGCTGCTGCAGCAGTTCCTCGACAAGCTCAAGGAGAGAGATCCCAGCGTCGCCCATGCGCTGGTCGACAACCCCGACGGCGCCGACTCCCTACTGGTCCAGTTTCCCGCCTACTCGGCCGATCCCCACACAACGAGGGCGCTCCAGGAGGAGCTCGAGGCCCTCTGGTTCGGGGAGGACGGTACGGTCACGGTCACGTCCCCAACCATCGTTTCCATCGCCGTCACGGACGAGATTACGGGCCGGCAAACGGAAGCCATCAGCACGACCATCGCGATGGCGTTCGGCATCCTCGCCATCTTCTTCTGGGTCACCCTGCGACAGCCGGTGCTGGCCTTCATCGCGGTCGCGCCCGTCGTGCTGGTGCTCATCTGGGTACTGGGCACGATGGCCCTGGTCGGTATCCCCTACACGCTGGTCACCGCCATCATCACGGCGCTCTCGATCGGGATCGGCGTGGACTACACGATTCACGTGATTCACCGCTACCGGGAGGAGTTCTCCCACGCGCGCAATCCCGAGCAGGCCGCCATCCGAACGTTGTCGACGACGGGATCGGCGCTGCTCGGTTCGGCGCTCACGACCGCTCTTGGCCTGGGAGCGCTGGTGCTCGCGCCCACGCTCGCATCGCGGGAGTTCGGGATCACAGCAGCGATCACGATCGGCTACGCGCTCATCATCTCGATCCTGCTGGTCCCGCCGGCTATGACTGTCTGGGGCGCGTATCAGAACATGCGGCTGCGCTCGATGGTGGAGCGGGTGTGGGAGGAGCTCGACGTGGCGATCGAGGGCGTCCACGAGCAGTACGAGCAAGAGTCGTCGTAGGCGCCAGGGCCTAGAGAGGCTTTCGAGCCAGAAAACAGTACAGCGGCGTGAATATCCCGGTCTTGCCGCCTGCAACATAGGCGTCCGCGGTCCGATCCAGGAGGCGGATGACTTCCGCGGAGCCCTTCGGGAACAGCCGCACGGTTTCGGCGAGCTTGACTCCTCCGAATATCGCTTTGCGGCCCCATGGGAGCCTGCGCACCGCGCTCCCCGGCGTTCCCTGGCGAGTCTCCATGGGCTGATACCAGGGTGTGGATGGTCCTTCCTGGACATCCCGGTCCATCCCCTCAATGACCTCGAACCCGACCGCTTCAAGCGCGTGATTCACTTCCGCAAAGGTCGCGATGTCGTTCAGCGCGATGCCGAGCATGAGCTCTTGCTTGATGGCCCTGTGGCGGCTGTCGTTCGGATCGAACTTCTCCGTCAGGCACATCTCCTGGCCCCAGAGGAGGGCTCCCGGTTTCAGCACGCGGAAGATCTCTGCGAACGCGCCCTGCTTGTCCGGCGCGTGGCAGGTTGACTCGATGGCGTACCCGCGGTCGAAGGCGGCGTCCGGTATGCCGCTCATATCCATGAAGCTGCACGTCTCGTAATCGACCATGTGGTCGAGTCCCGCCTCGGCAGTTAGCTGCTTCGCCATCGCCAGCTGGATTTCGTTGATGTTGACTCCTGAGACGCGGACGCCGGCCTCACGGACAACCCGTCGCATGGGGCCGCCGATTCCACATCCGACGTCGACCACGGTCATGCCCTCTTCCAACTCCAGCTTGGAGATCATCAACCGCTGATGCCGCTCCTGTGACTGCTCCAGGCTCTCCGAGGGCTTGAGCGGCGCGAAGTGCAGGGATTCGCTCCAGCCCCAGACCATGAACGCCGTGCACAGGTCGTAGTACTCCTTCGCCGTTTCGCTATGGGAGTAATCGCTCGACCCATCGGCGGCCATCGCCGCGACGTCGGTCCACTTGTTGAAATCTCGCACGCGACCTGTGACGTCGGAGCCGCTGTACGAGTGGTTCAACTCTCTCAGGAGCGTACGTAGCTGCACCGCTTGGGGTTCCCCCTTGCCTTTGGTCTATGGCCAGCCGACAAATTGCCGAACGGAGTCCGAAGAGAACCGGCGCCTCAGGTTGGGATCTCGCGCCTCTTCTCGGCGATCACGAACTTGATCCTCTTGCTGATAGAGAGCGAGGGGAACGGGTTAATCCGCAGGGGCTTGTTTTCGGGCGACACCTTGATGGTGAAGTAGTGCGCCAGCATCAGCAGGTTGGCGCTGAGCTGCAACTCCATCCAGCGCGAGCCGAGGCAGGTGTGCGTACCCAGCCCGTACGGGGCGTAGCCGGGACCGCGATGCTCGTCTCGAGGAGGCAGGTAGCGGTCGATGTCGAACTTCTCGGGATCGGGGAACACGTCGCTCATGTAGTGCGAGGCCGTCTGGGCGATGTGGATCTCCGATCCCTCGGGGAGCTCGTACCCCTCCACCACGCAGGCGTTCATCACGGTCCGGATCGACACAGGGACGATCGGGTAGATGCGCATGGACTCCATGATGAACCGGTGGGTGGTGTCGATGGCTTCCAGGGTGAAGTCCTCGGGGGAGGGATCGCCGTCGGCGAAGAGGGCATCCGCTTCGGCACGGATCCGCTCATAGAGATCGGGCTGCGTGGCCATGGCGTAGAGGGCGAAGCTGAGCCCGTCGCCGAGGTACACGCTCGCAATCAGCGGGGCCGAAAGCGCGAAGCGCAGATTCGATTCGGGGAGGAACTGCGGATCGCTCGCGTGCAGGCTGAGCAGATCGTCGGCGAGGTCGCGGGGACATCCGGCCCGCTGGGCGGGGGTGTGGATGCCCTGGACGCGGTCCAGCAACGTCTCGATACCCCTCGCCTTCCGCTTCATCCCCGGAGTGTTCAGCATGAACTTGGGCAGAACCTTCACGACTCGCGTGGCGAGCGCCCGTTCCTTGTACACGCTCAGGTCGTCGAGGAGGTCCTGCGACTGCACGCTGAGCATGAGCGGCGAGATCTGCGAATTAATCAGCTTCCGGGACATGGGGCATGCGGGGAAGGCGTCCCCGACCTTCCAGGTCGCCATGTGCGCGCGGGCGTTGGTGAAGACGGTATCCAGCTGCCCTTCCAGCCGCGCACGGGAGTAGGCCGGCTGCAGGGACTTGCGGAAGCGGAAGTGGTCGGCCCCGTCGAGGGAGGGGAGGATGCCGGACGCACCGTAGACCTTCTCGAACTCCTGGAGGTAGTCCTTGGCGCGCAGGAACGTGCGCCCGTGCCGGTGCGCCCAGCGATTGGTTTCGGGACCGGCGAGGAACGTCATGGTGTCGAGGAACGGCGGGTTGAGCCTGAACACCGGGCCGTACTCTTCCGCGAGATCGGCGAAGAGCCCCGGCAGGTTGCCTCTCCGGAGATGTCGGTTGAGCAACACCTTGTGCAGCGGAACCGTGGGGATCTCCTTGGTCAGCGTGGCGCGCCGGAGCAGCGGGCCGGCCAGGTTGTTGGCGACCGCATCGGCGATCGCCCGGCCGATCAGGTCCATCCTGCAGATGAGTTCGACGCGCTCCTCGTGCTCTTCCTCGATGGGGAAGACGAAGCGGAGGACGTCGCAGGTGTTCGCGAGCGCGATGATGATGACATCCCGCGGGTCGGGAATCTCGTTGTTGTAGAGCACGTTGCCGATACGCGTCGTCACGAACTCGGTCGAGCCGTTCTGCGAATCGCCTGTCTCTGCGCGCTGCCAGGCGATGCGCGACAGGGTCCAGAACTCGCCGTCGTGGTACTGGAGAATCTGCATCGCCACCAGACGCTCCAGGGTCACATCGATGATCGACTCGGCATGGGGCGCGAGGCGCTCGATCCAGTACTGGGCGTTCTGCTGGGCCGGTTCGTCGGCGATCTCCCGCAGGATGTCGTCAAGGGCGGCGTCTCCCGTGGGGGTCTTGTCCAGGAGGATGAGCGAGTCCATATCGGTATCGATGCGAGAGATGAGGGACAACTCCGCGAGCACCGCCCCGACCACTGCACAGTTCAGGTCCCACCCGGGTACCTGGCGAAAGTAGCCGCTGTCCTCATTGAGGAGCATCAGGAGGAGTTCATCGGGCAGGGTGAGCGCTCGCGTTGCGACGCTTTCTGTAGCGAGAGTCATGAGTCCAATCCTCGAGGCGCGGGCTATCTCGCGGCAGGCGCCCGACCTCGAAAGCAAGTGTATCGCAAGCGAATCTAGGGGGTGAAACCAATTCCGAAAGAAAGGAACGGTTCAGGTGTGAGTGTGCTCACCTGACGTAAGATTCGTGTGCGCCTACCGTAAATGGTGACTCTTCGGCAAAGGGGATCCGTTAGTCGAGATTCCAGGTGAGGAGTGTCGGACGATGCCAACGCCCCGTCCCGAGGCCGCCAACGACACGCTTTCGCCCTTTCCCGAGGGCTGGTATTTCGTCGCGAGCCGCAAGGCCATCGAGAGAGCCGGGCTCATCGAGAAGACCTGGATGGGAGAGGAGATCGTCGCCTGGTGCGACGAGGACGGTCGGGTCTGCGTCGCGGAGTCGGTCTGTCCGCACCTCGGCTCGGCGCTCGGACCGACCGCAGGGGGGCGCGTCTGCGAAGGACGGGTGGTCTGTCCGTTCCATGGCTTCGAGTTCGACACCAGCGGGCAGTGCGTCGCCACGCCCTTCGCCGCCCCGCCGCGATCGGCGAGGCTGCGAGTCTTTGAGACGCACGAGGTCGCCGGCTTGATCTTCGCCTGGTGGGGGCTCGAGGGCCGGCCGTCCCAGTGGAGCCTTCCCGACGACGCAACCGACCAGGAAGGGTGGAGCGACCTCCGCATCCAGACCCTGCGCTTCCCCGGTCATCCCCAGGAGACGACGGAGAACTCAGTCGACATCGCCCACCTTCGCTACGTGCATGGCTACGCCAACGTGGACCGCACCCACCCCATCGAAGTAGACGGGCCACTCTTCGTGAGCCGCTGGGACTTCCGGAGTGTGCGGAAGATCGCCGGGATCGCCAGGCTCACGCTCGACCTCTCCGCCCACACCCGCATCTTCGGGTTCGGCTACTCCCTTGTGCAGGTCCGCGAGCATTCGATCCCAATGGACATGCGCCTGTGGATCCTGGCGACACCCGTGGACGGCAGGCTTATCGACATGTCGCTGGTCTCGCAGGTGCGAGTGGAGCCGAAGACTAGGCGTTTCATCGCGGGCGCCGGGTTTCTCCCGCACCGGCTGCGGGCTCACGTCGTCAACAGGTTCCTGAGCCCCATGCAGAAGATGGACGTGCTTCAGGACGTGGTGATCTGGCGCCGGAAGCAGTACCGGGCGCGCCCGCGCCTCAACCGGGCCGATGGGGAGATCACGATGTTCCGGGACTACTGCGCCCAGTTCTATCCAGAACCGGAGGACGCCGCGGATCGACTCCCCGAGGCGGATCGTGCAATCCGGCAACCGGATGCAGGGCTACGCCTTCCGGAATCGCCAGCCGTAGAGGATGCCCCCGTAGTAGTTGAATGAACGCCTGGCGGCGTCGGCCTCGAAGGGATAATCCGCCCCGAGCTGCCGGGCGGCGGCGAGGCCCGTCACGAAGCAGGTCTCCTGGGCGTTGACGAGCGTGTGGGCGCCGCAGTGCCACGTGCGCCTCTTGCCCTGGATGAAGCGGAAGATATTCGCCGTCACCGCAACGTGACGCACGTCGTGGACGATGTGCTGGAACCACCACTTCTTCACGACCTTGCTTTCGTCGATGGGGCTGATCGGGTTGTAGGTCACGAGGCAGGGCTTATCGGACTCCTGAGCCCACGGCTGCTGGTTGTGCATGATGTAGGTGATCTCGTAGTTGTCCGGCCTCGCACCGTACTGCTCGATGTGATTGCTCCGGGTTGTCAGGGGCTTGACCTCGTTGTCGGGGAGGACGGAGGCGTCGGAGTGGACGACGGTGTGGTTGTGGAGCTCACTCTCGTAGCGGATCGACGAGAGGATGGAGCGCTCGAGGAAGGTGGGCCTGTCGAGGAGCATCAGGGTCTGGTTGGCGTTGCAGGCGAAGATGACGTCGTCGAACGCTTCCCGCACGCCCTCCGCATCCTCGACCACGACGCCGGTCTTGTCCCGATAGACCTTGTGGACGGGCCGGCCGAGGAAGATCTTGTCGCGGAAGCCGGCCGATAGCTCTTCGTAGATGCGCCGCGTGCCCTTGTCCCACGTCTGCATGGGCGTGGAGGTCTCGATGTCGAAGAACTCGAGGTAGCGGGAAAAGAGCGCCGCGGGCATGTCGAAGACGTTCGTCGCCATCAGGAAATTGACGAACATCGGCTTCAGGATCTTGTAGCGGAATTCCCCGGAGAAGCCTCCCAGGTTGAGCACCGTCCCCATGCTTATGTAATTGAATGGATTGAGGGCGTTCAGGAACTTCGACTGCTTCCGGGTCAGCCAGCCGATGCGGTGCAGGCGCCGCAAGATGCGCTGGAATTTCGCGATCTCGGGTTGCAGCTGCTGCCGGATGTCGGAGTCGAAGTCGTGCGCATAGAGGCGGCCCTGGTACTTCACGCTGTAGCTGAACCTCGTATCGACGAGGTCGATGCCGAAGCGTTCCATCAACAGGACAATGTGGTGGTAGATGGAGGGGATGCAGGCGGTGACAGAGATATCGAAGGGGATGGAGCCGCCCCCGTCCTGGGGCATATCGGCCGTGATGGCGTTCCCGCCGACCTGGTCCTGGGCCTCGTACAGCCTGAAGTCGAAGCGATCGGGGTGATGGTTCAGCGCCCAGGCCGCGCCAAGCCCCGAGATGCCTCCGCCGACGATGGCAATTCGCCGCATGTCCGGTCCTTACTCCTCCTCGGGGAGCAGCACGATGTGGATATACCGGTCGTCGAGCAGGTAGCGCCGGGCAGCGGCCGCAACCTCCTCCAGCGTCAGCGCTGCCAGCCGCTCGTCGAATCCGTTGATCTCGCCGAGCGACTCACCCCGCTGCGTTGCGTCCTGGATCTGGTTCAGCCAGAAGCTGTTCTCGCGGAGCTGCTCCTCGCGAGAGGTCCGAAGCTGCTCCTTGGCAGAGTCGAGGTAGCTTTGCTCGCCACCGTCGCGGAGCCAGGCGACTTCCACCGCGACCTCTGCCGTCAGCTCCTCCACACGGGCGGGGTCGCTGCCAAAGAGGATGTACAGGAGGTACTCGGAGTCGGGGATGGAGCTGATGCTGGCGCGGACGCCGATGGCGTAGGTGCCGCCCAGCGCCTCGCGCACGCGCTCGCGCAGGCGGGTACCGAGTATTTCCCCGGCCACCGTTGCCGTGAGCGCCTCCTCGCGGGTCCATCGCACGTCTCCCGCGTAGATGAGGATCGTCTGGCTACGCGGTTCGATGCCTTTGCGAACGACGTGTTCTTCCACCCCGGGTGGAGGGTCAACGTCGTGGTTGATCCAGTTCTCGACGCGCCCGGTGGTCGGGAGGCTGGCGAGGTAGCGGGAGGTGAGGTCCCGCAGTTCATCCCAGTCGAAGGCGCCAACGAACACGAAGGTCGCATCGCTGAAGTCCGCGAAGCGCTCGCCATAGACCGCCGTCACCCGATCGAGGTCGAGCTCCTTGAGGACGTCGAGGGAGAGGGGCCGGGCCCGGTGGTGGTTCTGGGCGAGGACCATGTTCGCTTTGTCGAAGAACACGGAGTCCGGGTCGGTCGCGCGGCTCTCGGCGCTAGTGCGCAATCTCGCCTCATACGTCGAGAAGTAGGCCGGATCGAATCGGGGTTCGGTCACGTAGAGCGCGATGAGCTGGAACAGCGTCTCGAGGTCTTCGGGGGAGGCGTTCCCGCTCAGCCCTTCGAAGAGCGCACTGATATAGGGGGCGACCGACACCCGCTTGCCGGCCAGCAGCTTGTCGAGCGTGACGCTGTCGTGCAGGCCGACGCCACTGCCGGAGGCGATGTCGTCGGCGTAGAGAGCGGACACGTGGTCCTCGTCGGAGACGAGGGAGTGGCCCCCCGGGCTGAAGGCCGTGAACAGCACCTCGTCGTTCTGGAAGTCGGTCTGCTTGGCGATGACGGTCACGCCGTTCGAGAGGGTCCACCGCACCGCATCGATCGAATCGACCTGCTCCTCGGCGGTAATGCTCCCCGGCGTCGGGAGCGTTGCCATGAGCGGAAGGTCGTCGAACTCGTCTTCGTACGCCTCCACCTGGAGCTCGTGTGCCCCCTCGATCTGCGCAAACATGGCCGCGCTCAGGACCTCATCGGAGCTGGCCTCGGGGTCCTCGGGCCGGATGACGAACAGCACGGTGTCTCCCGAGCCCGACCAGGACGCCCCCAGCAGATCGACTTCGCCCAGCGAGACCTCCGGAATCAGTCGCTGGTACAGCTCCCACTCCGCTTCGATGCCCGGAGCCGGAACCCCTGAGAGGAAGTGCGTGCGGTACTCGCCGGCAAGCAGTTCGGAATCGCGCTGGTCGCGCTCCTTGTAGAGGCTCTCCACCGAGCTCAGCAGGTTGACCTTCTCCCGAGCCAGCTCGGAGGCGGTGAAGCCGTGCTGGCGCACGCGCTGCAGCTCCTCCAGAAGTGCCGTGAAACCCACCTCGAGACCACCCTGCTCAGTCACGACCGAAAACTGCACGATGTCGGTGGGCCTTACGAAGGCTCCACCCGCGCTTCCCGCCCACAGCCAGGGCGGATCGGCCGTCTGGCCCCGTTCGAAGAGCCGGGCGTTCAGCATCATGAAAGCCAACTGCTGCGTAACGGAGCGCTTGAACCACGCAAGGTCCTGGCCGGTATCGGGTGGCGCCTTCCGCACCAGGATCAGCTGCGTACCGGGCGCCTCGGGGTCGGTGAAGATGTCGATGCGCGGTTCCTCGTGTCCCGGAACCTCGAACGTGGGCAGGGTCGTCGGTGGCGCCACGGCCGCCCGTTCCTGCTGGGCTTCGCCCTCGGGGGGTGGTGCGAAGTGCTGCTTGATCTTGGCCTCGATAAGGGCGGGGTCGAGGTCGCCCACCGCTACCAGGGCCATCAGCTCGGGCCGGTACCAGCGCTCGTAATAGGCGCGCAGTTGCTCGACCGGGGCCGTCTCGACGACCTCGGGGAGGCCGATCGGGGGCCGTTCGGAATAGCGGGAGGCGCCGAACAGGGCCCGAAAGAGGCCGTCCCGCCAGCGGGAGTCGAAGCCCTGGCCGAGACGCCACTCCTCCAGCACGACGCCACGTTCGAGCTCGACCTCCTCCGGTTCGAAGCTGATGGCATAGGCCCAGTCGCTGAGAATCTGGAAGGCCTTCTCGAGGATCTCGGGATCATCGGTCGGGATTTCGAGGAAATAGACCGTCTCGTCGTAGCTCGTGTAGGCGTTCAGGTGGGCGCCAAAACTGGATCCGATGGACTCGAGGTAGTCGACGATCTCCTGTTTGGCGAAGCGCTCCGTGCCGTTGAAGGCCATGTGCTCGACGAAGTGCGCCAGGCCCCGCTGCTCTTCCTCCTCGTGCACGGATCCGGCTTTGACAACGAGCGACAGGTGCAACCGCTCGCGCGGTTCTTCGTTGCGCCTGATGTAGTACGAGAGTCCGTTGCTGAGCGTTCCCCGCACCACCGCGGGGTCGAAGATGAGGTTCCCGTCCGGACCGAGGACTTCCACCGGCGCGGGGGTGG
>VXRS01000302.1:13748-19978 GCA_009838385.1 Dehalococcoidia bacterium
AGCAACGCGATGCAGAGCAGGACTACCGCTGACTTCAGGGTCACGTCTTTCTATCTCACTTCAATGGCGTGCGTCCGCGGGGACATCGGAACGGAGGGGAGACGGGCGAACGCTGCTGCCAGCATTCTTCCCAACCGGCAGCCTACGCGCAGCCCGAGGCCCCAGAACACAAGTGAGCGACTCGAACGGAAGCTAGTCGCTCGCCATCACCAGAGGCAGTGGCCTAGCCTCCGCCAGCCGAGCCCTGGGTCCAGATGTGGTCGATGCGCGTGCGGTGGATGAACCACTCGCCGTCGACCTTCTTGTAGACGTCGTTGTAGACGCCGATGAGACCCACGGGGTTGGGGTTATCGCCCATGCCGAGGTCGAGCAGGAACCAGCTACCGGTCGCGCTGTCGGGACCGGTCAGCTGGACCCACCCGTTGGTCGTCGCATGCATATAGGAGAAGGGCTTGGGGCTGTGCCCGGCGACCTCCTTGTACTGCCTGCGGATCTCGTCGCGGCCGACCCAGTCGCCGTAGGGCAGGTCGTCGCTGAATTCGCAGACGGCGTCTTCCGTGAACAGCATTGCCATCTCGTCCGTGCGGTGGCTGTCGAACAACTGCGAGTAGAGCACCCGCAGCTGCTTGATGGCTTCGATCTCGAGATGCTCTTCGAGGGTTGGTGGCTTCACGCCCATGGCAGATCGCTCCCCTTGAGATGTGCTGCTCAGGATACCGCCGTTGGGCGAGCGCTAGCCGCCGGTGACGGAAAGCGTGGCGCCCGTGACCCAGGAGGCGGCGGGCGAGGAGAGGTAGACGACAGCGGCGGCCACGTCCTCGGGCTCGCCGATGCGTTGGAGTGGCAGCATCGCGCCGAGCCCCTGCCGCAGCTGCTCCTCGCTCATGCCGGTGTACTCGATCATGACTTCCGTGGCGATAGGGCCCGGGGAGACGCCCACGACCCGCACCCTCGGCGCCAGCTCGCGGGCGAGCGTCATGGTCAGGCTGTTCACGCCGAACTTGGCGGCGGCGTAGGGGCCGTTCATCGGCGACGGCTGCGTGGCCGCGGCGGAGGAGATGTTGACAATGACGCCGCCCTCCTCACCCATGACCCGGCTGGCAGCCCTTGCACCCGCCCAGACGGACTTGAGGTTGAGGTCGATCTGGTTGTCCCACGCCTTCTCGGGCGTGCCGAGGATCGTGCGGGCGGTACGGTCCTGGGCGCCGCCGACGTTGTTGACCCAGATGGTGAGCTTGCCGAACTCGGCGACAGTAGCGTCGGCGAGCGCTTCGATCTGGTCGACTTCGAGGAAGTCTGTCGTTCGCGCCAGGGCCTGGCCGCCCGCGGCCCGAATCTTCTCCGCGACCGCTTCGATCTCGTGCGTGCGGCGCGCGGCCACGACGACCGCGGCGCCGGCCTCGGCGAGGCCGGCGGCGATGCCTTCGCCGATGCCACGACCGGAACCGGTGACGACAGCTACCTGCCCGTCGAGTCGAAAGAGGTCGAGGATGCTCACATTTCCCTCGTTCCCGTCGGCCCGCCGCTGACGGCCAACGTCTGGCCCGTAATCCACTCGGCTGCGGGCGAGCAGAAGTAGACCGCGGCGGCGCCAATGTCCTCGGGTTTGCCGGCGCGGCCGGCGGGCAACTGTGAGCCCATGTTCTCGACCGCCGCCTCATCCACCTTCATGGTCTCGAAGAACATCTCGGTCGGGACGAGGCCCGGCGCGATGCAGTTGACCCTGATCTTCTGCGGGGCCAGCTCCATCGCGAGGGTCTTGGTCATGTTGATCATGGCGGACTTCGTCGCGGCGTAGGGACCGGCGCTGGGGGAGGCGCCCCAGGCGGCAACCGACGAGATGTTGATGATGTTGCCGCCCTCGGTCATCTGCTCGGCGGCAGCCTTCGCGCCCCACCAGGCGGTCTTCAGGTTGAGGTCGACGAGGGTATCCCAGACATCCTCGGGCGTATCGACCAGGTTGCGCTGGGTGCGGTCGAGATTGCCGCCGGCGTTGTTGACCCAGATGGTGAGCTTGCCGAGCTCGGCGACGGTTGACTCGGCGAGGCGGTCGTTGGCCGGCCAGTCGAGCACGTCCATTCCCACCGCGAGGGCTTGCCGCCCGAGCGCCCGGACCTCTTCGGCCACGGCCTCGACCTCGTGGGTGCGGCGGGCCGCCACGGCGACGTCGGCGCCGGCCTCGGCGAAGGCCAGGGCGATGCCGCGGCCGATGCCGCGGCCTCCGCCCGTAACGACGGCCACATGTCCATCAAGCCGGAACTGATCGAGAACGCCCACGGCGGGGCATCCTACGGGATCGGTAGGTTCGGGATACGCCGCGACGCCGAGACCAGCAGGACCGCTGTGGGGTCTCAGTGCCAGTCGTGCGCATCCGGCATCGGGACGCCCGTGCCCACCGGCTCGACGTGCGCAACGACGATGGTCGTGGTCCCATCCCGGCACGAAACCTGCCCCCGGATCAGGAGCACCTCGCTCCGGAGCACCTTGCGGTGGCGCGCGTGGACGCGGGGCCAGAGGATGACCTGCACCTCCCCGCTCTCGTCCTCGATGGTGACGAAGACCGTCCCATCCTGTCCGCGCGGGTGCTGCCTCGCGATGGGCCACCCCGCCACTCGCAGGGCCGTTCCGTCGGGCAGGCCCTCGACATCGGCGCAGAGAGTCACGCCGGAGGGCAGTGAGGGCCGCACGAACTCCATCAGGTGGCCGCGGGGGTAGACCCCCAGCGTCCGGTACTCGCCCACCATCCTCTCGTATTCGCTGAAGTCCACGAGCGTGGGGACGCCCGCCGCCCCCGTCGTGGGGAAGGCGCGCTGCCCGTTCCGGGATGGCGGAGTCGCGAGGCCCGCGTCCCAGAGCGCCAGTCGGCGGCTCGGTTCGACGGCATCGAACGCCCCCGCCTCCACCAGCGACTGCGCCGCCTGCGGCTTCAGGCCCGTGCGGCGCACGAGGTCGCCGGCGCCGGCGTAGGGGCCACGCCGCTCGCGCTCCGCCACGATCAGCTCCGCCGCCGCCTGTCCCACGTCCTTGACCATCTGGAGCCCCAGCCGCACGCAGCCGTTGTCGGGGATGGCGCGCGCCTCGCTCGTGTTCACGCAGGGGTTGAGGAAAGGCGCGCCGAAGCGGCGGGCATCCTCCTTGAGCGTCTCCAGCGGGTAGAAGCCCATGGGCTGGTTGTTGACGAGCGCGACGAAGAACTCGAGAGGGTGGTAGCGCTTCAGCCAGGCGGCCTGGTAGGCGGTGATGGCGAAGGCGTGGGAGTGAGACTCGGGGAACATGTAGTGGCCGTTGATCTTGGCGAAGATCGTGCGCGCCGTTTCCTCGGGCACGCCCTGGCTCCGCGCCCCCTTCAGGAAGCGCTCCCACTGCATCTCGATCAGGTGCTCGCCCTGGGGGCGAGCGAAGGCGCGCCGCAGTTCGTCCGCCTCGGCGGCGGTCATCCCCGCCACGTCCATCACGAGTTGCACCACCTGCTCCTGCCAGACGATGACGCCGCAGCCCCGCGCCAGGGCGCGCTCCTCCAGCGGATGGTCGTACGTCCACTCCACCCCGTGCCGGTAGCGGTCGATGAACTTCGAGACGGCGCTGCCCTGCACCCCCACCCCGGGCCGGATAAGCGCCACCTGGTAGGCCAGGTCGAGCAGGTTCCGGGAGCGGAGGCGCTGGGCGATCTTGAGCTGGGCGGGCGACTGGAGGAGGAAGACGCCCTTCCCCCGCCCCTCGTTGATGAGGTCGTACACGTTCGGGTCATCGGGGGCGATGCGACTCAGGTCGGGCCGCGTTCCTTCGCGCTCCTCGATCAGGTCGAGCGCTTCCTCGATCTGGTCGAGGACGGGCAGGGAGAGGAGGTCGATCTTGGCGAAGCCAGCGTCGGCCACGCTGTCCTTGTTCCAATCCATGATGAAGCGGCCCGCGATCGCCCCCTCGCGGGTGGGGACCATCCCCGGGATGGGGCCGTCGCTCAGCACCAGGCCGCCGACGTGCTGGCCCAGACCCCGGGGCGCGTGCAGCAGCTGGGGTGCTAGCTCCGTCAGCTCGCGCCAGCCGGGAGCGTCCACGCGCTCGCGGAAGGCGGGCGCCTCCAGCATCGCCTCCCGCAGCCCCTCGCCCCCACGCGACCGGAGCTGTTTCGAGAGCAGGCGCAGGTCCTCCCGCGGCAGGCCAAGGGCCTTGCCCAGGTCCTGAACAACGCCCTTGAGCGAGTAGGTGGCGATAGCTCCCGCGAGGACGGCGTACTCCTCGCCGAAGTGCTGGTGCACCCGCACGATCAGCTCATCGCGGAGGGCGCGGGGGAAGTCGAGATCGATGTCGGGGAGGGTCTGCATGTCCTCGGGCATGAAGCGCTCGAGCGTGAGGTTCCAGCGCAGCGGGTCGACGTGGCTGATGCCGATCAGGTAGCCGACCAGCAGCGCCACCGAGGAGCCCCGACCCCGTCCCGGCGGGCGTTCCTCGATGGACGTGTCGGGATCGGCGAGCCCCCGCTCCTCCATGATCCGGCGGGCGAGGCGGACGATCTCCCGGTAGAGCAGGAGGAAGCCCGCCAGACGGTGGCGGCGGATGAGCCCGAACTCCTCGTCGAGGCGCTCTCGCACCTGTTCCGTGAGCGCGCCGTAGCGCCGCCGCGCGGCCTCCTCGCAGAGCCGCCGCAGGTAGCTCTCGGGCGTGTGGCCCGAGGGCACCGGGGGTTCGGGCAGGCGGTAGCCCAGGTCGGTGCTGAGGTTGAAGCGGCACTGCTCGGCGATGCGCAGGGTGTTGGCGACGGCCTCCGGATAGTCGCGAAAGAGGCGCGCCATCTCCTCCGGTGGCTTCAGGGAGAAGTGGTCGTTGGGCCGGATGAAGGGCAACGCCCGGTCGATGGTGACGTTGCGGCGGGCGGCCGCCAGCGCGTGCTGCAGCCGGTAACGCGCGGGGTCGTGGTAGCGCACGTCGTTCGTGGCTACCAGCGGAGCGCCGGCCTCCCGCGCGAGCTCCGCCAGCTCCCGGTTGCGGGTGGTGTCGCCCTGGAGCAGGTTCTGCTGGAGCTCCACGTACACGGAGTCCGGGCCGTACCACTCGCGGTAACAGTCGAGCAGCTCCCCCGCCTCGCGCCGCCGGCCCTCCAGCGTCAGCCGCGCAAGGCGCCCGTCGCGTCCGCCGGTCAGCAGGAGCAGGCCTCTGGCGTGCTCGGGCAGGCGGGCGGGGTCGAGCCGAGGTTCGCGCCGGTCGGTCGCATTGGCGAGGGTGAACAGCTGCGAGAGGTTGGCGTAGCCCTCGCGCGTCTTCGCCAGCAGCACCAGGCTGGAGCCGTCCGCCAGCGTCAGCTCCCCACCCGTGACGGGCTGGACACCGAGGCTGTTGGCCAGACGCGCAAACTCCAGCGCGCCACAGAGGTTCGTGTCGGTGAGGGCGAGGGCCGGGCTGCCGTGCGCCTTCACGCGCGCCAGCAGCTCGTGGCCGTGCGAGGCACCCTCCCCGAAGGAGTAGAAGCTCCGCGCGTGCAGCTCGACGTAGCCGGCGGACATGGAGCGCTCTCGCTAGCAGGCCTGCCGGTACCAGCGCGCCTCGCGCCGGTCGCGGAAGAGGGTGACCCGCCGCCCGTCCTCGCCACGGACGCGGTAGTAGTCGCGGCTCAGGGGCGCGGGCAGCCACCAGAGGTCGAAGCTCCAGTGATCCTCGATGCGCGCGACCGGCCGCCAGCCCCGCTCCAGGCGTACGGCCAGGGGTTGCCCCTCCGGCCCCTCCTCCACCGTCACGGGGGCGGGCGGCGCGAGCGGACGCATGGCGTCGCGCGCGGCGGGATCGATGGGCGCCTGCAGGACGCGCATCTCGGGGGCGGGGTGCCAGGGTGCGACGGAGGTCATCCGGTACAGCGCGGGACCACCGAGACGGGCCCGGAGCTGCCGCTCGGCCTCCTCCAGGCGGCGCTCGCGCCCCGCGCGCACGTCGGGGAAGAGACCCAGTTGCTCGCCTACCCCCTCGCCGAGGTCGCCGAGCTCCAGCACGAGCTCCTCGACGGGGGCCTCGGGGTGGTCGTGCTCCAGCCGCCGCCGGATCACGGGGGAGGCCTCCTCCCGGCTTCCCACGCCGTGCCGGAAGTGGAACGCCCGCTCCCAGGGGGGCGCCTCGTGCAGGAGACAGGTCAGCTCGGCCCGGCCGGCGCGGCGCCCCCGCGCCGCAGGCCGCGCGAAGGCGCGCCTGAGGAGCGTGTCGACCCCGGTGAGCGCCAACTCCAGCGAGGCGGAGGCGAAGGGCAG
>VXRS01000122.1:0-16249 GCA_009838385.1 Dehalococcoidia bacterium
GCTGGCGCGGGGGCGGGGCGGCGCCTTCGCCAAAGAAGTCCTGTTCCGTCAGCTGGGGCTCTCGCTCGGCGCGAGGCCCACGCTGACCGCCACCGGAGCCACCGCGGGGACCGCCCGAGCCGCCGCGCCTGCGCCCACCGCCACTACCACCGCGGCGTCCACGGTCGCGGCCAGCGGCTCCACCGCTGCCCCCACGTCCCCCTCGGCCGCCGCGCCCTCGGGGGATGCTGGTGTCGGGAGGCTCCGGCGATCGTTCGCGCGGCCCGTCCGCGCGGCGTTCGACGCGCACAACGGCGTCGCGGGCGCCGCGCCCGAAGAGCCCGCCACGCTGTCCTTCGTCCAGCACGACGAGCTCGACTTCATCAACGGTTGCGTTGAGCTTGGCCAACGCCGCCTTAAGCGCGTCGTCGACGGTTTTTCCGTTTGCTTCGGCGTGATCCATGGGTAGATGTCCTCAATTCGCGGGAGGGACGCGAGCGTGTCTGGCCCGAGCCCTCCGAAGATACGGATGCGGCCGCCTCGACCGGGGCAGGGGGATTCGGTGGCCCCACCAGAGGCGGAATGTTGAGCGCGGGGAAGCCATAGACCATGACGTTGAGCCCCACGCTCACAAACGAGGTGACAACCCAGTAGAGGCTTACTCCACTGGGAAAACTGAGACCGAAAAACATGAACATGATGGGCAGCATCCAGGTCATCATCTGTTGCTGCGTGCGCGCCCGTTCGTCCGTCGCGACGGTGACCGTCGTCTTCGACTGGGCCCAGGTGGAGAACCCGACCAGCACCACCACCAGGAGGTTGAGATTGAGCACGCTGATGGACGCGCCCTCCGCCAAATTGATGCCGATAAAGCTCTCTTCGAGCGGGATGGCGCTCTGGATGTAGCTCCACGAGTAGAGGTGGCCGGAGAGGTTGTCCAGCGCCTCGGGCGAGATCGCCAGCGTCTGGCGAATGGCATAGAAGAGCGCGATCAGGATGGGGAACTGGAGCACCAGCGGGCCCAGGCAGCCGAGCGGATTGACCCCCGCCTCGCGGTAGGCCTTCATCATCTCTTCCTGGCGCCGCTTGGGGTCGGTGAACTTCTTCTGGATCTCCTGGACGCGCGGCTGCAGCGCCTGCATCGCGCGCGTCTGCTGGAGCTGGCGCATGGTGAGCGGGAAGGTGACCAGCCGCACGAGGATGGTGAAGGCGATGACCGCGAGCCCGAAGCTGCCCCAGAGCGCGTGGTTGAGCACCACGAGCACGTTGATCATCGGATCGAGCAACCCGACGGTGAACGTCTTGCCGAAGCCGAAGGTCGCGATCGCGAAGACAAGCGCGACGCCGCCGATCAGGGCCAAACCGAGGAAGGCCCGCTGCGGGACTGCGGTGATCACGGCGCTCCTCGCACTTCACGCTCGATGACGGTGAGCGTCGCGGGGTCGGCGCGGTAGAGCCTGCCCTCGGTGCCGAGGATCCAGGCAAAACCTTCCTTTTCCACCAAACCTGCGCGAATCTTCCCAGCTCCGTCGAGTTTCACAGCGTTCCGCCGCACACCACTTGCCAGATCCACGAAGTGCACCGTGCCGCTCTCATCGCCAACGATAAGCGTTTCATCGATTATGACGCCCTGGGCCTTCACCTTGTTCTCTGCCCGGTACGTCCAGAGCGTCCGCCCCGAGTCCATATCCCAGGCGTACACCAGGTCCTCGAAGTCACCGAAATAGGCGACGCCGTCGCGGATCACGGGGCGCGTCCACACCCAGCCCTCGGCTTCAAACGGCTCGCGGAGGGCGGCGCCCGTCTCCGCGTCGACCAGCCACACCTGGCCCCGGAGGGTCGGCACGAACAACGTGCCGGCGCCGATGTGCGCCAGGTCGGCTATCGCGCCGCCCGCATCGAACGGCCGCGTCCACAGCTCCTGCCCCGACTCGAGGTCGAAGGCGTAGAGGTTGCCGTCCATGGTCCCCACGTACATGATATTGTGGACGACAACTGGTTGAGACCAGATTTCACCCTTCAGCTTCCGGCCATCGATCGGCCAGGGCGCGACGGCGCCCCCATCGACGACGTTACGCACGTAGAGGCGCTGTTCCGTGGTGCCGAAGACGAAACGATCGCCGGCCAAGGTCGCGCCCCCGACGATGCTGCCGTTCACGTCGTCGCGCCACCAGCTCCCCCGCCCCGCAATGAAGCGCCCCTCGGGCCCCAGAGCGACCATTTCCCCCGAGAAGCCCGCAAGAATGATGCGATCCCCCGCGAACAGGGGCGGGCCGTAGACCGCCTCGAGGTCGATCTCCTTCTCCGCGTCGAGATCTTCGTCCGGGAACGTCCAACTCCACTCCGCACCGAACTCGTCGAGGTTAGCGGCGACGAACTCGTCGCGATCCAGGAACACGTAGACCGTTTCGCCGTCGAACACAGGCGCCGCCCAGCCGCGGGGCTCGGAAAACCCCACGCAGGCGCTGGAGAACACCGCCACAACAAGGATCACGGGAATCAGGATCTTCGACAGGCGCACGGAAGGCATCCTAGCAGCAACCCCGTTACGGTCAGCAGACGTAAGTATCTGTTTCACGTGAAACACCCCGCCTCCGCAAACTTTCACCAGCCTGCCAGTTACCTATTGCCCACCCGACCAAGCGCCTTAGCTATTCCTCACCCCTGACAGCGCGGAGCACGCTCGGACTGTTTCACGTGAAACATCGCCGGAGCTTGCGTCTCGTCAGTTCACCCCGGCACCCTGCCAACCGTCATTCGCCGTCCTACCGCATCCCCGGCCCTCGACCCCTTCCCGTCTGCGTTCACATTCCTGGCGTCCCTGCGTCGCCTCCCCCCTTCTCCGGCCGGACTGCGCCTGTACCTGCGGCAGCTGCTCCGCCCAAGACCGTCCGCCAACCGGCCGATCGACGCTATCCCGACCCACAACGACTCACTGATGTGCCAGCACTCTTCGCAAGAAGCCTCCTGCCCGGTCGAGTCACACTCGTAGTGGCGCAGTACTCCTCCATCGGACTGTTTCACGTGAAACAGTGGCCTGGGCTCAATCGGGTACCGGGTCGTACCCGAACCCACCTCCCGGCCGGCATCGGCCGAGTCGCTTCGCCGTTAGCCACGTTCCTCGCACCGCGCCGTGCCGGCGTAGTGCTTCCTCCCCATACCTCGAGCAGCTCGGTTCAAACCGGCAGTTTCCCATGAAGAGAGCCGCCAGGGTCACCTGGTACACGCGAATGGCTCCGATCAGCACCCACCTCACCCGGATTCCTCCCCGCCTAGCAGGCCGGCCTTCCCGCACACCCTTGCCACGTCCTCCCTAAGCGCCGGCGCCGCATCCGTCAGGGCTGACCGCCTCGCTATCACAACCACGTCGTACCTGTCCCGCAGATCGAGGCGCCGAAGCACTTCCCGGAGGCGACGACGCACCCGATTCCGGATCACTGCCCGCTTGTCCAACCGCTTCCCCACGGCGAACCCGATCCGGGTCGGTCCCTCACCACGCTCCAGTATCCTGAGCGAGACCGTGCGACCTCGCACGAATGTTCCCGATAAGAACACTTGTTCGAAATCTGCGCGCCGCCGCAGTGGCTCCACCGCGCGCCCCCCGCCTAGACGACCGTCAGCCGCCTCCGGCCCTTCACACGCCGCGCCTTCAGTATCGCCCGGCCCGAGCGCGACGCCATCCGCCGGCGAAAGCCATGGCGGCGGGCGCGTGGGCGGCGGTGCGGTTGATAGGTTCTTTTCGGCGACACGGCCTGTTTCCTCGGCCCACTAACCTACGACCCATTCCCCCTACCCGCCAGTCCCTTCGCCGTACAGGGCTCGATACCAGGCGTAGTGCTCCATAACCAACTGCACATAAGCGCGAGTCTCCCGGAACGTGATCGCCTCCACGAAGTCCGCCGGCGGCCACGACGCCACCAGGCTCCACAGCTCCGCGTTCGACGGACCGGCGTTGTACGCCGCGAGCGCGCGGTGCGGGTCCCCGAACTCCCACTGCTGGACGCCCAGGTAGTAGGCGCCGAACTCGATCGACACGGCCGGGCGGAACATCTGCCCCGGGGTCACGTCGCCCTTGCCGAGCTGCCCGGCGATCCACTCGGCCGTCGGACCGATGACCTGCGTCAGGCCGACGGCGTTCGCGATCGAGACGGCCGTCGGGTCCCAGCGGCTCTCCTGGTAGATGAGCGCCGCCAGAAGCAGGGGGTCGAGGCCGTTCGCTTTGCCGTGCTCCTCCAGGAGGGCCGCATGCGGCAGCGGGTAGCGCAGCCGGGCGAACGGGTCGGGGAGGGCCTCGCTATCGAGATTCAGTATCAACTGTATTCGCTGCGCAATGGCCGTGACCTGCTCCGGCAGGCCCGCCTCCGTCGCCACCCGGGCCAGCGAAAGCAACGTCCACGGATCGCTTGTGCGGGCGGCGGCAAGCCGGATCGTCTCCGCCGCCCGGTCCCGCAGCCCTACGCGAGCCAGCTCCGGCGCCTCCACGGCGACCTCGTGCAGCGCTCCTCCTGGGCGGTGGGTCGCGAGCCAGGCCGCCAGCCCCTCCCAGTCGGGGACGGGCGGCGGCGCCAGGCGCCGGTAGCGCCCATCCCCTCCCACGTCCATTGCCAGGGCCCGGCGCGCCTCGATCCCGTGAAACGCCCGTGGCTGCAGCGCGACCGCGTCCAGGTACGCGCGCTGCGCCTCCTCAGCGTCGCCCAGCTCCTCCAGCGCCCGCCCGCGCCAGTAGTGGGTGCGCGCCTCCACTACGTCCTGCGCAGCCCAGGCATCGAGCGCACCCGCCACATCCCCCACGCGCAGCCGCACGAAACCGCTCCGGAACACCGCCTCCTGCGCGAACTCGGCCCCGGTCTCCCCCGCCACGAGGTCGTACCGCGCCGCGGCCTCGTCGAAGCGCCCTGCGTTCTCGAGCGCACGCGCGGCCCAGTACCGCGCGCGGTGCGCGAACACCCCCGCCTCCGGCGTCGCCGCAACCGCGTCGTAGAACGGCATCGACTCCAGGTAGAACCCCTCGTCGTCGTACGCAGCCGCAAGGAAGTAGGTGCGATAGGCCAACTCCTCCGCGCTCGCCGCCGGATCCTGCACCGCGGGAAGGAGCACGGCCCGCGCCTGCGGGAACGCCCCATGCCGGTAGTACACGAACCCCTCCTGGCCCGGGTCGACCGCGTAGCCGGCCTGGCGCAAGTCGCGCAGCGAGAACAACGCCTCCTCGGTCCAGGGGCTTTCGGCGATGATGGCGCGCAGCTGCGCCTCGAACAGGTCCAGGTCCCCGAGCAGGAAGCCGACCGCCGCGAGCTCATGCCGGACCTCCGGATCGCGCGTGAGCGTCGCCAGTTCCCCCAGCCAGCGCCGCCGCCCGTCGAGGTCCCCCTCCACGCGGGCGATGGCCGCCCGCTGGCGCAGGATCGGGAGCCGCAGCTGCTCACCCAGACCCGGCGTCGCCAGCAGCGACTGCCACACCGTCTCCGCCCGCTCGACGTCGCCGTTCCCGGCGAGCGCGCGAGCGTACTCGGACGCGATCGAGGGGGCGAGCGCGAGCCCGCTGCCGAGCACGGAGTGCGGCCGCAGCAACGCGACCGCCTCCTCGAAAGCGCGTGCCTCGTTCAGCCGCACCCCCAGCAGGTAGACCGCGCGCGCCTCCTCGGGAGACCCGTGCACCGCCGCTTCCAGCGCACGGCGCAGAAGCCCCATCGATCGCCCGTGCGCGCCCGTGTCGTAGGCGGCCACGGCCTCGCCGAGCAAGGCCGTCGAGCGGATCTGCGGGTCGGTAGCGGCATCCGCCACAGTCGCGAACACCGTCACGGCCTCGTCGTAGCGACCGCTCCGCAGAAGCGCGTACGCCTCCTCGAGGAGGGCCGCCGGCTCCGGCGTGGGGGTGGCGGCAGGCGTCGCGACGGTCGTTGGAGTCGAGGAAGGGGCGGGAGGAGGGGTGTCCTCGCCACAGGAGACCAGCACGAGCGCCGCGACCAGGGCCGCCAGCGCACCGAGCCGCACACCCCTCACCGGGGGAGGGCCGGGCCGGTTGCGTCTGGCCTCCACCCCATCGATGCTAGGCCCGTTCTCTTGGGCCGGTCAAAGCGCGGCCCGGGGAAGGGGGCAGCCGTGACCACCAGCAGTCCCGGAACGATCGGAACGCCCCTCGAGAGCGCCACGCGGGCCCTCAACGCCTGGATCGAGCTCGACCTCGACGCCCTCGACAACAACGCCAGCGTTCTCCGCGAGACCGCCGGCGACGCAACCGTCATGGCCGTGGTGAAGGCGAACGCCTACGGCCACGGCGCGGACGTTGTCGGGCCCGCGCTCGAAGCCGCCGGCATCGAACGCTTCGCCGTCGTCTTCCTGCCGGAAGCAGTGGATCTGCGCGAGGCCGGCGTCACCCGGCCCATCCTCGTTCTCGGCCATTCCTTCGCCGAGGACGCCGATACGGCAGTCGCGCACGACATCACCCTGACCGTCGACAGCGAGGAGCAGGCCGGGGCCGTCTCCGAGGCGGCGCTGAGCGCCGGCAAGGCGCCGGTGCCGGTCCACGTGAAGGTCGACAGCGGCATGCACCGCTTCGGCCTCGCCCCTGACGAGGTCGCCATGCTCGCGGACCGCGTGCGCGCCCTCGAGGGCGTCGCGCTCGAGGCGCTCTGGACCCACCTCGCCAACGCCGACCACGAGGACGACTCCTTTACCACCGAGCAGGACAGGGTCGTGGCCGAGGCGGTGCGCCTCGCCGGACCGGTGCCGATGCGCCACATCGCCAACACCGCCACCACCATCCGCCACCCCGAGTTCCGCTACGACGCCGTGCGCACGGGGCTCGGCCTGTACGGCGCCCTTCCCGACCACACGCCCAACCCCGGCCTGCAGCGCGTCCTCAGCATGAAGGCGCGTCTCGCCCGCGTCTTCGACGTCGCCCCCGGCGAGGGCGTCAGCTACGGCCTCACGTGGGTCGCCGAACGCCAGTCTCGCGTCGCGCTCGTGCCCATCGGCTACGCCGACGGCTACCACCGCGCCCTCAGCAACCGCGGCCACGTGCTCGCAGGCGGCCGGCGCTGCCCAATCGTGGGGCGCATCTGCATGGACCAGTTCCTCATCGACGTCACGGGCGTCCCCGGCGTGTCCGACGGCGACGAGGCCGTGCTCATCGGCGAGCAGGGTGGCGAGACGATCACGGCCGCGGAGGTGGCCGGCCACATCGACACCATCAACTACGAGGTGCTCGCCGGCCTCAACCGCCGCCTGCCCCGCCTCGGCCACCGCCAGGGCCTCATCGAGGCGACCTGCTAGGGGCTGCGGCGCACCAGCACGCAGACTCGCGGGATCGGCGGCAGGGCGAACGGGCCCAGCTCGACCAGGTCGATCGCGTCGAAGCCGCACTCCGTCAGGAGCGCCGCCATGCGGCCCCACCCGCGCAGGTCGACCTCCGCGCAGCCCCCGGACACGATGCGCCGGTGGATGTCGTTGAGCGGCCCCCAGCGCACCGGCGCGAACTCGACGATCAGCCCGGCGCCGCCCGGCGCCAGGATGCGCGAGAGCTCCTCGGCGAAGCCGTGCACGGCATCATCATCGAGGCCGCGCAGCACGTGCAGGACGGTGACGGCGTCGAAGGACGCGTCCCGGAAGGGAAGCTGCTCCGGCCACGCGACGAGGTCGACCGGGTCGCCCGCCGCCGACACGTCGAGCACGACGGGGCGGGCGGGGGAGCCCGCCCCCCTCGCCAGCAGCTCGGCGAAACCGCCGCCGCCAAGGCTGATATCGAGGTAGGTGCGGGCCGTGTCGAGCTGGAGCAGATCGATCATCTTCCCGGCGCGGGGGAAGAGGAGCGCTCGCCCCGAGGGTGAGTCGAACGCGCGCCCGAACGCTTGCGGCCCCGCAAGCCAGCGCTCCCGCGCGCTGATGGCCTCCCGGCGTCGGCGAATCACAGCTCGTAGGTTAGGCGGACGCGGCGATTGGCGCGCCCCGCGCCCTCGACGATGTCGCGCAGGGCCGCCGCCTCTTCGGCCAGCGATTCCGCCCCGGCGCGCCGCACGAAGGCGCCCGCGCGTTCGTCCCCGGCCAGCGCCGCGACCAGCGCCTCCAGGCTCCCCGCCAGGGGACCGGCGTCCTGCCAGGCCCGCTCCAGATTCGCCTCGTCCTCGGAGTCCTCGGGGCCGCGTTCGTAGAAGGTCGTGAGCGGTCCCAGACGTACGCCCAGGTCCGCGACCCGCTCCGACAGCGCGATGAGCGGGTGGCGCGCCCCGAACCCGCGCACCGCCGCGAACGACATGAACGCCACGAGCGCCGAGCCCTCCCCGGGCAGGGCGCCCGCGTCCCCTTCGCCCTCGACCTCCACGGTCAGCCGCATCACCTAGAACCCGTTTCGTCCGTCGACGAAGCGCATCGGATCGACGAGCACGCCGTGGATGGAGATCTCCCAGTGCAGGTGGGGCGCCGTCGAGAGGCCCGAGTCGCCCACGAAGCCGATCAGTTGGCCCTTTTGCACCTCCTGCCCCTCGGCAACGGCGAAGGCGCTCAGGTGGGCGTATCCGGAGAACACGCCCCCTCCGTGATCGATGATGACCGTGTTGCCGCGAAGGGCGAGCTGCCGCGCCAGCGCCACGCGACCGCTGTTCGTCGCGGTCACGGGCGCCCCCTCCGGGGCGGCGAAGTCGGTACCGCCGTGGTTGCCCCCCACGGGCCCGTCGTTGAATGAACGCCGCTCTCCGAACTGGCTCGAGATCTGGCCCCCGGACGGCGACCGCCAGCGCCCCTCCCAGAGCTTCTGCGGCGTCACCACGGCGTACGTGTCGGCCAGGAGGGCGTTTTCCCGGTCGCGCTCCGCCTGGTCGAGCACCGGGTCGCCCGCGCCCTCCTCGTAGTAGAGGTTGGCGACATCCCACACGGACTCGGTGATCGTGATCTCGTGCTCGAAGCTGCCCTCGGTGCCGTTCACCATCGTGACCTGCACCAGCATGGTGTGCGTTCCCGGCGCGTCGAAGACGCCGATGCCGACGTAGCTGTACATGCTGAAATCGCCCTGGGTGAGCGGGTAGCGCTGGCCCAGGAACACGACCCGGCCCTCCTCCACGCTCCCCGTGACCGACACGAGCACGGCCCCTCCCTGGGGGACCTCGACGACGGACACGATGAGCTCGGGCGGCACGATGGCGACTTCCGCCGTCGCCACGCCCACCGCGGGGGGCGGCGTCTCCTCGGCAGCAGGCGTCACCGTCTCGACCGTCACCCCCGAACTCCCACTGCCACCCGCGCAGCCCCCTGCCAGCAGCATCAGCGCCGCCAGCGCTAGGGCGAGCTGCAATCCCGAGACGCGCATAGCACAAGGGTGCGTCAGTGGCCCGCCACCGTCGACCGCGCCCCGAGCCGCCCCACCCTGCTACCATCCCGCGCATGTCAACGTCATCCGTCGAGGAGCGCCCCTTCGCCCTGCGGCGCACCGCCAACTTCGACTTCATCGAGGGGCTGAACCGTACGAAGGAGGCCCTGCGCGAACAGGGCTTCGATATCGCCACCACGCTCGACGCCAGCGGCGCCCTCGGCGGCGCCTGCACGATCCTCGGCATCTATGACGACGACCTGCTGCGCCGCGCCGTCGAAGCGGACCCCGACGCGGGTGCGCTGCTACCCTGCAGCGTCGCCGTTCACGCCAGCGGCGACGGGATCGTCGTCGAGGCGGTCGATCCGACGGTCACGCTGGGCGGGGTGGGGAACGAAGCGCTCGCCGCCATCGCCGCCGAGGTGCGGGAACGGCTCGCGAACGCCCTCGGGCGCATACCGGCTGCCCGCCGCTGACACCGGGATCGGTGGGGGAAGGCTGGTCGGGGTGCCCGGATTTGAACCGGGGACCTCTTCGTCCCGAACGAAGCACTCTACCTGGCTGAGCTACACCCCGAGCGAACTCCCAGAATAGCGCCGCCGCCCCTACCCGTCGCCCCCTCCTCGTCCCGCTCTCCTACACTACGTCGCGCGGGCCGCCGGCCCCGGGGAGAACTGTCATGAGCGAGCACGCAGCAGCGCAGCGTTTCGAAGGCAAGGTCGTCGTCATCACCGGCGCGGCCGGGGGTATTGGCCGCGCCACCTGCGTGCGGCTCGCCCAGGAGGGCGCCCGCATCGTCGCCGTCGACCTCGCGGGTAGCGACCTCGGCGGCGCCGTGGATGCGGTCGAAGAGGCCGGGGGCGAAGCTATCGCCGTCCCCACCGACGTGACCGTCTGGGCCGACCACGAGCGCTACGTACGCGAGGCTGTCGACAACTTCGGCGGCATCGACGGGTTCTTCAACAACGCCGGCATCGAGGGCCTCGTCACTCCCCTTACCGACTACCCCGAGGACATGTTCGACAAGGTCATCGCCGTCAACGTGAAGGGCGTCTGGCTTGGTCTGAAGGCGGTCGCACCGGCGATGCAGGCGCGCGGCGGGGGCGCCGTCGTCAACACCGCCTCGACCGCCGGCCTGGGGGGCACGCCCCACCTCGTCGCCTACGGCGCGAGCAAGCACGCGGTCATCGGCCTCACGCGCACGGCCGCACTCGAGTTCGCCCGCGACAACATCCGCGTGAACGCCATCTGCCCCGCCCCCATCGAGACGCGCATGATGCGGTCCATCGAGCGCGGCGGCGATCCCGACGACCCCGAGGGTCGCCACCGCGACATCGCCGCCGGCCTCCCCCTGCGCCGCTACGGCGAGCCCCACGAGGTGGCCGCCCTCGCCGCCTTCCTCCTGAGCGACGAGTCATCCTTCATGACGGGCGCCTACTACCAGGTCGACGGCGGCTCCAAGGCGCGCTAGGGGCACTACTCGTCCGGGAGGGTGATCTTCCAGATGATGTGTTTCTGGTCCGAAACGATCAGGTTCCCCTCAGAGGTAATGAGGATGCCTTGTGGGTGAAAGAACGAGTCGGCGACGATCGCGGCTTCCCCGTTGGTGGATATCCTGACGACCCGTCCGTGCGGCGAATCCACGGCATAGAGCGTCCCATCAGGCCCTACGGCCAAGTCCGTCACGATTGCCGAGAAGACGCCTCCATACCTCCCGGGGAAGTCTTCGACCAGCGTGGAGACCGCGCCGTTGCTCTGCACCTGAAGGATAGCGGTCGGCTGCCGGCTCGAGCCGGAGGTCGCATACGACACGGTTCCCTCCGTACTCACGGCGATTGCGCGAACGCCGATGTCGTGGGCGGCCACGAACGATACCTCCCCATGCGGAGCAACCCGCAACACGCGCAAGGTCTGGTCTTCCACGATGAGCAGGTTGCCTTCGGGGTCTACGGCGAGCGCGCCTGGGGAGATAGATGACCCCTTCTCCTCTACCGGACCAACGGTGCCGTCGGGTGCGATCCTGCGAACGCGATCGTTCCCGGTGTCCGCCACATAGATAGACCCATCGGGACCCACGGCGACATCCCAAGGGTCATCGAACTGGGCCACGTCCCCGGGGCCGTCGCGGTCCCCCCTGCCGTTTCCCCCTGCGATCGTCGTAACCGTCCCGTCCGGCGAGATTCGGCGAATGGCGTGGTTGAAATTGTCGGCGACGATCACACTGCCATCGGCTTCGAGCGCCATCTTCCTGGGGTAGTGGAAGAGGGCTTCTTCGCCGGGCCCATCAACGAAGCCGCTGACTTGATAGCCGCGGCTACTGGAACCGAATCCACCGCGCCCGGCCAGCGCGCTCACGTGCACACCCTCCAGCCGGGGCAACTCTGAGATGGGGGCCAGGGCGACGGGCGGGAACCCCTCCGCTTCGGGGAAGACAACCCGGACAACGCTATTGGCCTGATCCGTTACCAGGAGGGCGCCCCCGGGGAGGACCGCAAGCTGCCCGGGCCAGCTGAATTGGGCCGTGCCGCGGTCACCATCAAGGAAGCCATCAGCGCCCGTACCGGCCACGGCCTCCAGGGTATCCGGCCCGGCAACCCTGACGATCTGGTTCCGCGCGGTATTCGCCAGGTAGACCTCACCCTCGTTCGTGACCGCGAGACCATCGGGCGAGACGAGCAGGCCCTTAGCACTCCGGGTGTGGCTCTGGAAGACCGTCGAAACCCAGCCGTCGGTCGCAACCTTGCGAACACGGTAAGACGGATCCGTGTAGCTGTAGGGCCCGTAGTCCTGGCCGTCGAGGACATACAGATTGCCCTCGGCGTCGACGTCAATGTCACGAAGGGACACGAACCCCACCTGCGTCTTCCAACCAGACGAGTCGGTGTTCGGGCCTCCCCCAACAAACCTCGACAAGTGGCCGGATGGTGAGAGGTGCTTGATGCTGCCGCGTTCCATGACGTAGAGACCGCCATCTGGCGCGAGCGCAAGCCTGGAGGGCCCGCTGAGCACCACCCGCTCGGGCTCATCCTGAGCGACGTGCGTCTCGCTTTCCGGCGGGTCGCCCCCAGCGACCGTCACGACCATCCCGTCTGGCGTGATCTTGCGGATGCGCCTCGCGAACCAGTCTGCGACGTAGATGGATCCATCCGGATGGATGGCAACGTCACTCGCTACCTGGAACCGGGCGGTTGCCGCCGGTCCGTCACGATTGCCGGAAGTCGACCCCCCGGCAATCGTCGTCACCGTGCCGTCTGGCAGGATGCGGCGAACAGCGCGCCGGTCGGCGACGACCACACTGCCGTCGCGGTCGACAGCGAGACCGAGGTGACCGAGGTAAGGACGGGAGAGGCCTCCCGCCCCGAACTGCGCCTCGCTTCCGCGACCGTCCACGTACCCCCAGACCCCAGCCTGCCCCGCCAGCGTCGCCACCTCTGCGGGCGGCAGGGGGACATCGAGTCTGACGTTGCCGTAACGGAAGCGCCCGCTGGAGCTGACGCCGTCGTCCAGTGGCAGCCGGATCGTCCCAAACACGCCCCAATCGCCATCGGCGGGACGCGCGCTGATGTAGACGCGCGCGCTATTGCCCACGTCCTGCCAGACGCGCACCTCGACGGTCGCCGGATCCGCCCGGCCGAGCAGGGGCACATCGAGGTCGATGTCGCCGTAGCGGAACCGACCCGTCGCGCTGATCCCGTCGTCAAGGGCCAGCGAGATCGTCCCCAGCGTTCGCCACGAACCCGCGGCAGGACGGGCGCTCACGTAGATGTCGAGCTCGTCGCCCACATCCTGCCAGACGCGTACCTCGATGGGCGCGGCCGGCTCACCCTGCGCCTCCACCCCGGCCACCGCCGCGAGCCCCAGCAGCATTCCAACGACCGCGACGGCCAGCCGTATCACCCACCACCCCTGCAAGGCATCCGCGCCACGATAACGCAAACGTGCCAGGAACCGCCGCGATGGCTAGGGGAGCGTGACCCGCCAGATTCTGTTGAACTCGGACACGAGCAGGTCGCCTTCGGGCGTCACGAGGACCGAGTGTGGGTCGAATCGCGTGACCCCGGGGAACGACTGGCTGTCGACGACGATCGCGATGTCCCCATCCGGGGAGATGCTCACCACCCTTCGGTAGTCCAGGTCGACGGCGTAGACGGTGCCATCGCTCGCCGCCGCGATGTCGCGCAGCCAGCTGGAGAACGCTCCCCCGTAGTGACCCGGGCCCTCTTCGGCCAGCACCGTGAAGCTGCCCACCTCACTGATGCTCCCTACCGTCGTCGGAGGAAACCGTCCGGCCGCATAGTAGATCCTGCCGCCCGCATCCACGTCGATTGCCGAGAGGAATCCCGACGGGGGCCGGGCGGCGATCGAAAGCTGCCTGTCCTCGAGACGCCAGACACCGTTGCTCTCGTCCCCGATCAGCAGGTTGCCGTCCGCGTCCACGGCCAGGCCCGTGATGGAAAACACCCCTGTCGGGAGCCGGTCCAGGACCGTCGTGACATGGCCATCGGGGGCGACGCGGCGGATGGCCTCGTTACCGGTGTCCAGGACGTATACGTTCCCGTCGGCATCGACGGCCACGTACGTGGGGTTCGAGAATTGCGCTTCTTCGGCGGGGCCGTCCAGGAACCCATCGCCGTTACCCCCGGCCAGAACCGTGACGATCCCGTCGACGGCAAGCTGGCGGACGTCATGGAGGAACTGGCCACCTGCGACGAGGTCACCCACGGACGAGAGCGCAAACCCGTCCGAGTTGAACGTATCCGACTGCGGGACGGCCGTGACGGTCACGCCGACGGCGCGGGGCGGCCCCTCGTAGGTCGCCAGCGGGACGGCGGCTGCGGGCAGGCCATCCCGGGCGAGCTCAACCGCGCGCACCACGGTCGTGGCCTGGTCGGCGACGAACAGGACGCCGTCCGGCGAGATGGCGAGCGGTCCCGGCAGGTTGAAGCGCGCCTCGCCACGCGTACCGTCGAGCGAGCCTTTCTCGCCAGTTCCCGCCACCGCCTCGAGATCGCCCGCGCGGGTCAGCCGGACGATCTGGTGGAGGCCGGTGTTGGAGAGGTACACGCCCCCATCGCCGGCGGGCGCGATACCGGCCGGGTAGCCGAGCGACCCGCCCTTGTTGAGCCCCTCGCTGCGCAGGACGGTGTGGACCGTCCCAGTCGTGTCGATGAGGCGGATGGCGGTGTACTCCTCCTGGTCGTTGCCCCGGTCGTTGATGTCGATCACGAAGATGTTGCCGGCGTCGTCGACGGTGATCGCCTGCAGCGAGAAGAACTCGGCGGTCTCCCGCCAGCCGTCCTGGTAGCCGTGGCGTTCGCCCCCGGCGAAGGTCGAGACCTGGCCCGCCGGCGAGAGCCGCCTGATCCGCGTGCCCTCGATGATGTACAGGTCACCGAGCGGCCCCAGCGCGACCCCGCGCGGGTTGATGATGCCGGCCTCCTCGGCCGGGCCATCGACGTACTCCCACTTGCCGGTGCCGGCGATCGTGGTCACGATGCCATCAGGCGTGATCTTGCGGATGCGGTGGTTGCGCTCATCGGCCACGTAGATGGTCCCCCGCCCATCAACCGCAACCCCGCGCGGATGATAGAAGCGCGCATCCGCCGCTTCGCCGTCCCGGTCACCCCGGCCGCTGGCGATGGTCGTGACCGTCCCGTCGGGCTCAACCCGGCGGATTGCATCGTTGTAGTAGTCCGCAACGACGACACTCCCGTCCGGGGCGGCGGCAAGCCCGAGCGCCCAGGGGCGGTCCTGGCTGAAGTTGGCGAAGCCCCCAAACCTCGCGGCGTCGCCCCGCCCGTCGCTGGACCCCAGCGACCCTGCGCTGCCCGCGAGCGTCGAGACCGGCAGCCGCGGGACAGGGACGTCGAGGCTGATGTTGCCGTAGCGGAAGCGGCCGCTCGAACTGACACCGTCATCCAGGGGCAGCGGGATCGTTCCCAGGATTCTCCAGTCGCCCTCGGCCGGACGCGCGCTGATGAAGATGCTGGCGCTATCCCCCACGTCCTGCCAGACCCGCACCTCGACGGTTGCCGGGTCCGCCCGGCCGGGCAGGGGAACATCGAGGCTGATGTCGCCGTACTGGAACCGGCCCGAGGAGCTCGTGCCGTCGTCCAGGGGTAGCGGGATCGTCCCCAGCGTCCGCCAGTCGCCGCCCGCGGGGCGGGCGCTGACGTAGATGGCGAGTTCGTTCCCCACGTCCTGCCAGACGCGCACCTCGACGGTGGCGGTGTCCCCCTCCTGCGCCGCGCCCGGCGCCACAGCGGCAAGGGCAAGGAGGACCGCGAGCACGCCTGCCATCAGCCCCCAGGCCCCGGCGCGCCATCCCGTGCGCGTTCCGGTCATCGCGCCGGCAACGTGGCTCTGTAGAGCCTGCTGAACTCCGCAATAAGGAGATCGCCATCAGGGGTCATCGCGATGCCCGTGAGCGGATTCCCGGAACCGAACGAGCTGTGGTCTCCGACAACCGCGACCTTCCCATCGGTGGCGATTCGTACGACCCGCTGGAAGGTGTAGTCAACCACGTAGGCAGTGCCATCACGCTCGACGGCGATCCCCCTCGTTTCCCACGAGAGCACTCCACCGTAAGCCCCGGGAACCCGCTCCAGCAGCGTGGTCACCGTGCCGCCGGCGTCGACCCTCCCAACCCAGGAGGCCCGGTTGTACGTGGAGACGAAGTAGATATGGCCCTCCGCGTCCACGTCCATGCCCCTCACCACCCCGACCACGCCCGCCAGGACGGAGAACGCTCCATCCGGTGAGAGGCGCCATATCTCCGTGCCCCCGGTGCGTGTCCTCGGGTTCAGGCGAACAGTGGCATCGCGGGTGCCGTAGAGGTTGCCGTCCCCGTCCACCGTGAGCTCGATATTCCTGTGCAGCGACAGGCTGTCGGGTGTCTCCAGGGTCGAGACCTCGCCATCGGTCCCGATGCGGCGGATGGCGTTGTTGCCGGTATCCGCCACGTAGACCACC
>VXRS01000122.1:16349-19965 GCA_009838385.1 Dehalococcoidia bacterium
ATCGGTCCCGATGCGGCGGATGGCGTTGTTGCCGGTATCCGCCACGTAGACCACCCCATCAGCGTCGATGGCGACGCTCTGCGGGAAGGAGAACTGCGCCGCGTCGGCCGGGCCGTCCACGAATCCCTCCTCGCCCGTCCCGGCAAACGTCCGCACCAGCCCGCTCGGCCCAAGGCGGTCGATCCGGTGCGCGTTCGGGTACGGCATCACCACGAGGCCAGACGGGGTCACCTCCATGTCGACCGCCACGATGTTGCCGACCTGCCGAACCGGGCTGATCGTGACGCCCTCAACCCGGGGCAACGAATCCAGCTCGGCGAGCGGTACAGCCGTCATCGGGAGGCCTCCGCGACCCAACTGGATGGCGCGGACGACGGTTCCCCCCTGGTCGGCCACGAACAGCACGCCCCTGCTCGAGAGCGCGAGCGACCCGGGGAGGTTGAACGTCGCTTCGGCCCGGGAGGCATCGCCGTGGCCCCGTTCGCCGGAACCGGCCACGCCCTCGAGCTGACCCGCTCGCGTAATGCGGATGACCTGGTCTAACCCGGTGTTGGAGAGGTAGACGGCGCCGTTGCCGGCCGCCACGATGCCAGAGGGCGAGGCAAGCGCGCCCCCCCAAACCGGCTGCTCACTCCGGTAGATCGTGCGAACCCTCCCGCTGCTGTCGATCACCCGGACAATCGCCGTCGGGATACCGCTCTGGGAGGCGAGGTCGTTCACCTCGAGCGTGTAGACGTTGCCGGCGTCGTCGACGGTGATGCCCCGCAGGTACCTGAACTGGGCCGACAGCCTCGGGCCGTCGCGATCGCCTTCTGAGTCACCCCCCGCGAAGGTCGTGACCTCGCCCGCCGGCGAAAGGCGCCTGATCTTGCTGTTCTCGAGAATGTAGAGGTCGCCCTCGGGGCCCAGCGCGATCCCGAACATGTTCGTGAAGAGCGCCTCGTCGGCGGGCCCGTCACGCGACTCCCACCCGATGTTGGGCTGCTCGGCGCCCGCGATCGTGCTGACGATCCTGTCGAGCGTGATCTTGCGGATGCGGTGGTTGTGGTCGTCGGCGACGTAGATGTTGCCCTCGGAATCCACGGCCACGCCGGTGGGGTGATTGAACCGCACCAGGGCGCCGGCGCCGTCGACATAGCCCGAAATCTCCCCACCGGCAATCGTCGTCACGGTTCCGTCGGGCGCGACCCGCCGGATCAGGTGGTTGTCGCGATCGGCAACGATGACGTCCCCGTCCGGATGGGCGGCCAAGGCGAGGGCGGTGGGCCGCGAGAAGATGGTGTCCCGCCCAAATCGCGCGTTGGCGCCCTGGCCGTCCCGCGCGCCGTACACGCCCGCACGGCCCGCCAGCGTCGAGACCTCTTCGGGCGGCACGGGCACGTCGAGCGCGATGTCGCCGAACTGGAAGGTGCCGCTGCTGCTGAAGCCGTCGTCGAGCGGGAGCGCGATCGTGCCCAGGGTGCGCCACGAGCCGTCTGCCGGGCGCGCGCTGATGAACACGCGGCTCAGGTCCCGCACCCGCTGCCACACCCGCACCTCGACGGTCGCCGGGACCGCTCGGCCCGGCAGCGGCACATCGAGGTCGATGTCGCCGTAGGCGAAAGTGCCGCTGTCGGTCGTCTCGTCCAGGGGCAGCGGGATTGTCCCGAGCGTCCGCCACGAGCCGCCCGCCGGGCGCGCGCTGATGCGGATGTCCTCAAGGTCCCCGACGTTCTGCCAGACGCGCACCTCGACCGTGGCCGTTCGTTCAGCCTGCGCCGAACCCACAGCCACCATGACAACGCCCACCAGCGCCGCCAGCGCCACAACCGTCAGGCGTTTCACCCATCACCCCCGCGAGGCACGCGCCCGACGATAGCAGAAGGCCCCGAATATCCCCATCCCCCTCCACCAGCCGAGCACGCGCCATCTATCATGGGCGGATGGCCATCACCAAGGAGCCGCTGATCACGCGCCGCCGGCTCTCGCCCCGCCGGCTCGCCGCGCCTTTGACGGCGGCCGTGCTGCTGCTCGCCCTGCTCGTCGGGGGCGGCATCGTGGCCTTCGTCGTCTCGCAGTCGGCCGGTAGCGACGCGCCCCCCGAAGCGGGGCCGTTCGTGACGCCGCCACCCGCCAACCCCGCCGCCACTTTCGACGTGCGCGAGGCGAACGGCGCGACGCTCACGCTGCTGCCCGCCAACATCGAGGGGGAGGCGTTCACGGCGACGCTCTCCCCGGGCGTGACGCTCGAGGCGTTCGTCCCCGGCCTCCCATCCCGTATCGAGCCTGGCACCTGGCTCACCTTCATCGGCGAGCAAGATCCGGTGCGGAACTACGTCATCCGCCAGGTGATCGCCATCCGGGATGCCGGCGACCCGGGGGCCGACGGCCTGGCGCGCTCCCCGGCGGGATTCACCGGCGTCGAGATGCTGAATAACCCGAACCATCGGCCTGTCCTCTGGGGCCGGGTCGAATCCATCACGGTCTACCCCAGCGACGGCGGCGCCGATGTCGTCCTGGCCGGTCCCGACGGACCCATCACGGTGGAGATACTGGCGCGCGTGCCCCTCTACTTCGTCGAGCCCTACGACGCGCCCATCACCGACGGCGACCACATCGCCATCCTCGCCCCCGCCGGCGCCAGCCCCGCCGGCGCCGAGGCCATCCTCGTCTCCCCCCAGGGCGCGCGCTAGCTCCCGTTCCCACTCCCGCAAGAACGTGAGGGAGACTGATGCGCCGGGCCCGGGGCGGGAGGGCTGCTCTCCCCGCCGCACGCCGCCGCTGCGAGGGGAAGCAGGCAGGCGAGCAGCGGGAGAAAGGCACGAGCCCGGCGCATCATGGGCCCCACCCTAGCCACCAAGACGCCGAATTACCCCGTCCGTTTTCAAACTCTCTCTTCCCCCGCTCCCACTCAGGCGGCAGCATGCCGCCGCTCTCCTCAGCGTAGCGCCGCAGGCGCGAGCGCTCTCCTCAGCCGCGCGCCAGCGCGGCGCTCTCCTACTCCGTGCGCAGGACGGCCGCGTCGGAGGTACGGGAGAGGGCCTGGACCGTCGCGACGAGCGCCACCGCGAACACCGCCGCCACCGCCGCCGCGCCCACGATGACGAACGTCCACTCGGTCTGCAGCACGAAGCCCGGTTCGACGGGCAGGCCCGCCTCCGTCACGTCGAGGAAGGAGAGCATGCGGCGCCCCACGAACTGCCCGACGAGCACGCCCGCGGCCACACCCACCACCCCCACGATGGCGTACTCCAGGCCGAGCACGGCCATCACCTGGCGGCGCGTCAGGCCGATGGCCCCGAGCACCGCGAACTCGACCCGCCGGCGCTGGATCGCCATCCACAGCGAGACGAGCAGCGCCACCGCGACCAGCACCAGCGTGGCCACGAACGAGACGGAGAGGATGCCGGTTCCGCTCGCCGCGATCAGCGGATTCGAGCGGACCGCCTCGAGCGTCGCTTCCTGGTCCACGACACGCCTCAGCCCCAGCTCGTCCAGCGCCTCGAATATCTCCAGACGGTCGGCGTCCGGCGCCAGGTCGAGCCACACCTCGTTCGCGCGCGAGAGGTCTCCGGGGACGGTGCTGACCATGTAGCCCCAGCGCAGGAGTTGGTCGCGGTTTAGCACGACGGAGGGG
>VXRS01000020.1:0-3748 GCA_009838385.1 Dehalococcoidia bacterium
GCCTCGCCATCGAGGTGCTCGACGGCTCCGAGGAAGCCGAGTACGCCGCCACCGGCGCCCTGCACGGCCTCCCCATCCGCTCCGGCGTCATCGCCGACATCGGCGGCGGGAGCACCGAGGTCGCCCGCGTCATTGCCGGCAGGATCGTCGGCGCCTGGAGCTTCCCCCTGGGCGCCCTCAGCGCAAGTGCCGAGTGGCTCACCGAAGACCCGCCGGCGCGTAAGCAGCTCAAGGCCATGCGACGCATGGTTGCGGAAACGCTCGCCACCAGCGCTCCCTCCGGCCTGGCCGAAAGCGACAAGCTGGTCGCCACCGGCGGCAGCGCCCGAACGCTCGCCCGCCTCGCCCAGCGGCAGGCCCCCTATCCCATCCCACGCACCCACGGCTACTCCCTCGACCGCGACACCCTTCGCGACGTGGGCGCCTTCCTCGCCGGCCACAGCGCGATCGAACGCTCCGCCATCGACGGCGTTCGCGCCGGCCGCGCCGATTCCATCGTCGGCGGCGCCATCATCCTCGAGGAGATGATGCGGCACCTCAGGGCCGACCGACTCACGGTCTCCTCCGGGGGAATCCGCGAGGGGCTCGCGATGCGGGCCTTCGGCGAGCCCGTGCCTCAACCCCGGCTCGTGCGCGCCGTCACCGTCGAGTCACTGTTGCGCCACTACCGCGTCTGGGACGAGGACGACATGGAGGCGCGAGCCATTCGCGCCGACACCCTCTCGCCCGACCCGATCGAGGACCCCTTTAGCGAGACGCTCGAGGCCGCCCGTCTCGCCAGCATGCTCCGTGCCCTCGCGGACGCGGGAACCCGTCCCGTCGATGCGCTCCTCGGCGAGGATCTGGCCGGGTTCGACCACATCATGCTTGCCCGCGTTGCCGCCATCCTCCACTTCATCGATGGCGACAAGGACGCGGCCCGCCCCTTCCTCTCCCTGCTGCCTGGTTCCGAGAAGCGCCTGCTGCGGCGCTGTGCGGAGCTCCTGGCCTAGCTGTCCAGGTTCCGCCCGAGGAACGCCACGATCGCCTCCAGCCCCTCTGCCGCCGCATCCACCTCTTCGATCTGCAGGAACGCATGCGTTGCGTCCTCGCAGACCAGCACATTCGTCTCCACTCCTGCCGCCCGCAGCGACTCCGCGAAGTCCAGGGATTGCTGGAGCAGCGGGTCTCGCGTTCCCGCCGTCATGAAGACAGGCGGGTAACTGGCAAGGTGCGGGCTGAAGCGCGGCGACACCGCCGGCGAGCCCAGCCTCGGGTCGTCGGGCGCCACGCCGAGGTAGTCCTCCACCTGCCAGACGAAGATGCGCCCGTTCACGAAGGGCGCGTCTTCAGGCAGTTCCAGCATCGCGGGGAAGTCGTAAACCCCGTACGGCAGCACCGCCGCCCGGTACGGCGTCGCACCGTCCCGTTCGAGCAGCTGGTGGAGCGTCGCCGCGGCGAGATTGCCTCCCGCGGAGTCGCCCATGATCGCCAGCCGCCCCGGGTCGATGCCGAGCCCTTCGGCCTCGGCTGTCAGCCAGTCCGCAGCCAGAACGCAGTCGTCGAGCCCTTCCGGGTGCTTGTGCTCCGGCGCCAGCGCGTAATCGACGCTGACCACGGAGTAGCCGCGCTCCGCCAGCCGCTGTGCGAGCTTGTCGTGCGTCAGCGGCGAACCGGCGACCCACGAGCCGCCGTGGATGAACAGGATGCCGGGGTGCGGGCCGGCCCCATCCGGCCGATACAGGTCGACAGTCAGGGCCTCGCCCCGCCGCGTCGCCACGTGCACGCCCCGCTCGACCTTGCGGTCCGGGCCGTCCTGGTTGAGGAAGCTTGCCGTCATCGCCCAGCGCTCGCGGATCTCGAGGCCCGTCACGCGGGGAAGGTCCGGCGGCGGCGGAGTCGCGTAGAACTCAATGATGCGGACGGTTATGTCGTCCAAGGCTACCCCTGGTTCTCGCTCACCGCGTCGAGCACGCCCACCGCGGCCATCGTCCGCTGGGCCGCCGCCACGTCGTGGCTGAGGATGACGAGGTCGTGCTTCTCGCCCTCGCGATCCTTCACGTGGTCCCGCAGCAGCGCCTCCGGCTGGAAGCCGAGCGAGCGGAAGACCGCGATCGCCTCGTACTGGTCGACCGTCATCTGCCCGATGATCTTGTCGACGCCCATGCCCAGGGCGATGCGGAACGCTTCCTCCGTCAGGAGCCGCCCGATGCCCCGGCCCCGCAACGTGGGACCCACGAGCACGCGCAGCTCCGCCACGTGCTGGGACCAGGGCAGGTCGCTCCCGTCCACGGTCGCGTATCCGGCAATGCTGTCGTCCTGGTCGAGCACGAGCAGGGAGGTGGTCACCCCGGCCTCGATGCGCCGCACCCACGTCTCGACCTGTTCCGCCTGCGTGATGTCGCGGCGCAGGAAGAGCAGGTCGTGCTCGGGCAAGGCGCGCGCAAAGGCGAGTATCCCGTCGCCATCGCTCGCGTCCATGAGCCGGAGCGTCACCCGCTGCCCACCGACCGTGCCGGCCGCCGGATAACGCGAATCGCTGGTTGTGGAGGTCAGATCGAACGTACCGAAAGCCATTGGTCCAACCTTGGCCAGAGACGATACATGGCGTTCCCCCCGGCTACGAGACTTGCGTGGCCGCCCCGCAGGACGACCTCCTCCGTATCTTCCGACCCCACCCGCTCGAGCGCGGGCTTCGCCGCCTCGTAGGGCACGATGTGGTCGTGTTGCGCCATCGCGTGGATCATCGGCACGTCGATTGTCGAAAGGTCCACGCGCCGGCCGTCCAGCTCCAGCGACCCCTCAAGCATCGCGTTCTTCCAGTAGAGCTCCTTCACCATCTGGCGGAAGGCCTCGCCCGGGAAGGGGATCTGATCGGCTGCCCAGCGGTCGACCATCATGAACGACTTCACGTACTTGTCGTCGCGAATCCGGTCGAGCACCTGGATCGGGCTCGTGAGGCGCCCTGTGGGACGCAGCATGTCGAACGCCGACAGCAGGATCTCCCCGGGAACATTCCCCAGCGTGTCCACGATGCGGTCGACATCGAAGTAGCGTTCGTCTGTCCACTGGCTGAACAGCCCCATCCCCTTGAAGTTCACCGGCGTCGTCAGGCAGACCATGTTCCCGACCGGCGCGTCCGGATGCGTGCCCATGTACATCAGCGCGAGCGATCCGCCCACGCAGTACCCCAGCAGGTTCAGCTCTTCCTCCCCTGAATCCTCGAGCACGCGCTCGACGCACTCCGGGATGCGGGAGAGGGCGTAGTCCTCGAGCCGCAGGCTGCTGTCCTCGTTGCGGGGCACGCCCCAGTCGATCAGGTACACGTCGTACCCCTGCTGCACGAGGTACTCCATCATGCTCTGGCCCGGCGTCAGGTCGAGGATGTACGGCTTGCTAACGAGCGAGGTCACGACCAGCAGCGGAACGCGGTAAACCTCCTCGGTCTGCGCGCGATAGTGGTACAGCTTCATCGACCCGTTGGTGTGGATCGTGTCCTTCGGCGTGGAGCCGACCTGCGGGTCTTCCAGCGAGATGTACTCGAGGCCGACCAGCCCGCGACGCAGGATCGTGTCCACGGTCGTCTGGACCTGGTTGGCAACATCGGGCGAGGCGGAGGCAGTCGTCACGGTCTATCCACGGTGCGGGCGCGACCCGCAACACACAATTGATTCTCGGTCAGGGATTGAATAGGCGGGTTACCGCAGGATTAATTCGCGGGCGCTTCCTTCGCGGCTGCCGGGGGACGCTTGGTCCGCTTCGGCCGCGC
>VXRS01000020.1:3848-19057 GCA_009838385.1 Dehalococcoidia bacterium
TCGCGGGCGCTTCCTTCGCGGCTGCCGGGGGACGCTTGGTCCGCTTCGGCCGCGCCGGTTTGGCCTTCGTATCGGTGGACGGAACAGCGGCCAGCGCCGCCGAGAGCTGCGCTTCCAGCGCCGCCAACCGGTTCTCGATCGCCAGCATGCGGTCACCCAGCGCCAGCACGTCCGTCCGCGTGGGAACGTTCATCGCGGTGAAGAACGAACCCATCGCCTCGTTCATCGTCTTCTGAAAGTGGAGGAACACGTCCAGGTTCCGGCCCAAACTCTGGCTGAACTCCTCGGTCCCCATCATCTGGTTGAAGAACTCGTTCCACTGCCGCTCCGACTGGGTGGCCCAGTCTCGCCACGCCTCGGAGAAGTCGGGCGCCGCGGTCTCGTTCGTGCTCATGTCACTTCCTCTTCGGTACTGGCGTCCTCGGTCGCAGCGGGGGCATCGAAGCCCGCCAGCGCGCCCGTGAGCACCTCCTGGTACCGGTTCAGGGCGTCGATCCAGGTCCGCAGGAACAGCTCGCCCGCCGCCGTCAGCGAGTACATCCGCCGCGCCGGCCCTTGGTCGGAGGTATCCCAGAACGAGGAGACGAAGCCGCTGTTCTCCAGCTGCCGCAGCGCCCGGTAGACCGTGCCGCTGTCGGACTGGGGAAGCCCCGACTCGCTCAGCTGCTGGCTGAGCTGGTAGCCGTAGGCGTTGCAGCCCTTCAGGAAGGCGAGCAGGCTCGTGGCCAGCATTTCCCCGTGGAGCCGCGGCTCCGAGGTCGTGCGCTTGCGTCCCGTGTTCTCGGCCATGGGGACATTCTGTTGCTAGGTGCTGATACGCGCAATATGCAAGTTGCATGTAGCTGCCGCCAGCCCTAACCTGCTCTCATCACGAACCAACAGCGGAGCCACACCATGAGCGCCAATTCCCAGACCGAGCAGTATTTCAACGCCCTCCTCGAGAGCTACGACGCCCTCACCCGCGCCATCGAGCAGGCCAACGAGCGCGGCCTCGGCCTCTCCCGCCAGCTCCTCGCCGAGGTGACCGCCGCCCAGCGTCAGACCCTCGACCTCGCGAAGCGGGTCGCCGCCGACCCGTCCGATATGGCGGCCGCCTACTCGGCCATCATGGAGTCGGCCGTCGCCGCCCAGAGCCAGGCCCTCGACTTCACCCAGACCGCCTACAAGGAAGCCGTCGCCGCCAGCGGCGAGGCCCGCGAGGCGCTCGACAGCCTCCTCAACGCCAGCCGCGCCGCCGCCGAAGCGGCTCTCGACCTCTCCCGCGAGTGGCAGGCCTCGAACCCCTGGGCCGACCTCTTCCAGAAGGGCCTCGACAGCTTCACCGCCGCCACCAGCGGAACCGCCGCCAAGAAGAACTCGAAGACCGGGGTGAAGGTCTAGCCGTTCGCTTCCGCCAGCAGCTCGGCAACCGTCCGGTAGGCCTCGCTGCTGTAGATGATCCCGTAGTGGCTCGTCGCGATCCCCACGTTGTACTCGGGTTCGTCCTCGATACAGCTCTCCGGGCTCACCAGCCCGTCCCGCTCCGCATAGAGCGCCCGCCGGCGGAACGTCGGCCGGCGCGGCCGCATGATGTTGGCCGTGAAGCGGCACGTGCAGTGGCCGCTGTAGCACGCCGGGGACACGTTCCAGGTCAGGTGTGAACCAGCTCCCCTTCGCACCGCCGCCATCGCCTCGATCAGCGCCGGGTGAACGTACGCCACCTCGTTGAACGGCGCCGCCAGCGAGATCAGCAGGTCCACCGACTCCGGGTGCTCGAACGCGACGCTCCGTGCGATCAGCGCTCCCAGGCTGTGTCCGATGAGGTGGACGCGTTGACCTGTCTCCTCGGCTGCCCGCCGAACCGTGCCCAACACGAGGTCGCTGGAGGCGTTCGGACAGTCGACGTTCAGCCCCAGCCCCGAGTAGTAGGGCCGGTAGCCGATGCGCCCCAGCCACCAGAACAGCTCCATGAGTGACAGGTCCGTGCCCATGAACCCGGGCACCACCACCACCGGCTCCCCGTTCCCGTGGGGAACGCCGCGCCCGTAGTAAACGGGATCGAGCCGCAGCCGCAGCCACTCGCGATAACAGCCGACCTCATTCCCGATGGGAGTGAGGATCGGCTGTACCGAGTGATCGTCCTGGTAGCGGTCGGTGAACGGCGCCGCGGCGCCCTCGGGCGGCATGCCGGAAAGGTGCTCCTCGCGCTGATTTCCAGCTATGTGCAGTTTACAGCAAGCGCCGGCATGCCGCCCGTATTCCGGGCATCACTCCCGGTGCAGGTCCTCCGGACTGAGGATTCGGAAGCCGACGCCAAGCGTGACCTGCGTCGCCGCCGCCTGCCCGTCGCTGATCGCGCCCCGGATCTGCCGTACCTCGAACCAGTCGAGGTTGCGCAGCGTCCGGCTGGCGCGCTCCAGCGCGTTGGCGATGGCTGCATCCACGCCGTCCGGCGAGGAGCCAACGAGTTCGACGATCTTGTAGGTGTGTGGCTCGTCCATGGAGTGCCCCTTCCCGCGTTTCCGCGTTGTTCCCCAGAGTCGATGCGGGCCTAGCCTTCCCCGCCCATGTCGCGTTCGAAGGCTTCGTAGGTGAGCTCGATGCCGGCCGCGATATGGTGCCGGAAGTCGCTTTCCAGGCGTCCCGCGACCCCCCGAAGGTGGTTGACCTCCAGCCTGCCCCCCTCCATCTGCCGCGCCACCGTATCCCGGAGTTCCTCGGTACGGTCGATAAGCGGCTGGTGCTCCGCCCGCGACTGCTCGATGCGCCCGCTGAGCCGCGGCTCCATCCTCTCCATCTCGTCGAGGCTGCCTCCGGGCCGCTCCGACGCATCCCGGTGCCGGCGAAGGACGTCGGCCAGCTCGTCGAGCGCGTCGTGCAGGCCGCCGGCCCAGCCCATTGCGTCCTCCGCCGACGCGACGATGGCGGTATCCATCCGCTCCCGCGCATGGTGCAGCGCCTCCGGGCCGCGCAGCCGCTCGCCATCCCCGGTGTCTGCTGGGTGTTCTCGACTCTCTGTCACCATCTCAACCCCCCTTTCGCACGGTGTGTATTCGGCCCTTTCGGATCGAGTGTTCCGCAATCGTACTTGGCTCGTCAAGCATTACAGCGCACGAATTCGAGGATGCAATTCGCACAACTGGTCCTGCAATATGTGAAAAGAATCACCCGTCCAGTTCGTGAAAAGAAGCACAGCGGACTGCCTGCGAGGACGCTGTAGCCGGCGCCGTTGACACCGGCAAGCCCTACGCCTCATGCTTGAGTAGGACTGAGTAAGACGAGGGTTCGCGATGCCTCGGTCAACAAGGACCGTCACCTTCTCCCTCTCCCCGGACCTGATGGCACGAGTAGACGAGGCCACCAGGAGCGAGGGGCGTTCACGCAGCGAACTTCTGCGGGAAGCGGTGCTCCGCTACCTCGAGGAGTGCGAGTGGCGCAGCCTCCTCGACTACGGCGAACAGCGGGCGAGGGAGCAGGGGCTCGGTCCCGAGGATGTTGGTCCCCTGGTCGAGGAATACCGGATCGAAGCTAGCTCCACACGGTCGTGAGGGTTGTCCTCGATACCAACGTCATCATCTCCGCCCTGAACTTTCCCGGGAACGAGCGCCTTGTTCTCGACCTTGCCCGTCGGAACCGCTTCGACCTGTTCCTCTCCCCCTTCATCCTGGGGGAAGTCAGCGGCGTCCTCACCCGCAAGTTCGGCTGGGATGGCGAGCGGGTTACGCAGGCCCTCTCGATGTTGCGAGCGACGGCGAACGTGATCGAACCGCAACAGGGACTGGCCGTTGTCGAGGGGGATCATGCCGACAACCGCATCCTTGAGTGCGCCCTCGCCGCTTCGGCGGACTACCTCGTGACCGGAGACCGCCGGCACCTTCTGCCGCTCGGCGAGCACCGGGGCACGACCATCGTCAACGCTCCCCAGTTCCTCACCCGCCTCGAACGGGATGCCTAGGCCGCCTACCCCGCCGCTGCCGTCGGCTCCGGCTCCCCCACCGCGAAGCTGCGGCCGCTCCGGTGGCGCACCTGGATGGGGAACTGCCTCAGACCTCGCAGGACGATGTTCGGCTTGTAGACCGGCTCCCCCGAGCCGAACCCGATCTCGTCAAAGCGCTCCAGCAGCACCTCGAACGCGATACGCCCCTCGAGGCGGGCCAGCGGCGCCCCGAGGCAGTGGTGAATCCCCCGTCCGAAGGAGATGTTGACCGTCTCCTCCCGCGTCACGTCGAGCCTGTCGGGGTCGCTGAACTGCTCCGGATCGCGGTTCGCTCCCCCGATGGTCAACCCTATCCGCGAGTTCTTCTTTGCGAGCTTCCCCCCGATCTCGACATCCTCCGCCAGATACCGGCCGTCGAGCTGCACGGGCGCGTCGTAGCGCAGCAGCTCCTCGATCGCGTTCGGGATCAGCTCGGGCTGCTCCCGCAGGAGTTGCAGCTGCTCGGGATGCTGCAGAAGGGCGCGAAGCCCGTTCCCGATCAGGTTCGTGGTCGTCTCGTTCCCCGCGACCAGCAACAGGCGCAGCGTCACCTGCGTCTCCTCGTTCGTCAGCTTCTGGCCGTCCTCCTCGGCCTGCGCCAGTCGCGACACGAGGTCTTCCCTCGGCTCCCGACGGCGCTCCTCGATCGTCGGGGCGAAGTACCGCTCGAATTCGTCCGCCGTTTCCAGCACCAAACGGCCTTCCTCCGCCGTCAGGTTCGGTTCGAGCACCCGCGCGAACCGGTCCGACCACGTTTTGAACCGCTCGCGGTCGTCCGTGGGCACGCCAATCATCTCCGCGATCACCACCATCGGCAGTAGCGTCGCCAGGTTCGACATCAGGTCGAACTCGTTGCTGTCCCCCACCTCGTCCAGCAGCGCGTGCGCCGTCGCGCGGACGTGGTCCTCCATCCGCGCCATCACCCGGGGCGTGAACGCCCGATTCACGAGCCCGCGCAGGCGCGTGTGATCGGGTGGATCGAGGGAGAGCAGCGAGGGCGTCAGCTCCCGCCGGATGCTCGTGTTCACGAGGCTGTCCCGCACCCAGTCGCGGTCGCTGTTCCGGAACCGCCGGTGGTCGCGAAGGATCGCGTCCACGTCCTCGTAGCGGGACACGATGAGCATCCCCGTGAGCCGGCTCTCGTGGTACGGATCGCGCTCCCGCAGCTTGCGGTAGGTCGGGTAGGGGTCGGCGATGTACTCGGGGTCCAGCGGGTACCAGGCCACCCCCGACTCGATGCGTTCCTGCAGCAGCCGCCCGCGGATGTACAGCGGCGCGATGGCGGAACGGAACGTATCGCGAAGCGCCATGCGAACCTCCTTCGCGGGGGTCGCCTTCAGCTTAGTGCATCGCCCGGCAAGTCCGGGGATCCGATCCCGTGCGCCCTAGCCGTAGCTTTCCGAAGGCGGCGGCGGGTCCAACTGCGGGTACCAGGGGCTGCGCAGCGGCTCCCCCGGCTTCAGGTGGATGCCCAGGCCCGGCGTCATCGGCACCGTCGGCCGCGACGCCGGCCGCTCCGCGAACACGACGTCGTCGCCGAACATCCGCACCGCGAGGGCTCGGCGCTGGCTGTCGAGGTTCGTCGGGCCGCCCCCGTGGATGATGTGCGGGTTGGACACGATCACGTCGCCGGGGTTCACCTCCCAGCCCACGATTGGGAAGCTGTCCCGATCCGCCTGGATGTCCGGCAGGATCGGCAGCTCCTCGCCGTAGAACCCGCTCGACGGGTCTTCCGGCTTCGACGGGTTGAACCCGTCGTACATCGTCCCCAGGTGGCTCCCCGCGACGAACTCCAGGCACTCCTCCCGCTCAAGCTCATCCAGCGAGATCCACATCGACGCGAACTGCGAGCCCCCGATCGGGTAGTACGGCGTGTCCTGGTGCCACGGCGTGCGCTCCGCCCCGCCCTCGTGCTTCAGGAAGAACTCGTCCGAGTAGTACCAGACGTTCTCCGACCGGATGAAGCGCCCCAGGATCTTCTTGATCGGCGAGTCATACAGCAGCCGCCTGATCTCGAACGAGCGGTCGAAGTTCCGGACCGTCTCCTCGAACTCCCCACTCGTGCCTTCGTAGAACTTGGCCTTGTGCATGCCCGTGTCCGCGAGGACCCGCCCCAGCCCCATCGCCAGCAGCATCATCCACTCCGGACCGAGCGCATTGCGCAGCATCACCACCCCGTCCTTCTGCCACCGCGCAATCACCTCATCCGTAATCCCCGCGACCGGATCGGCAGGGTCAAGGTCGTAGCTCGCCGCGACAGTATCCGTAGTCATCTCGCTGCTCCTGGCGCCCGCTGGCGCTCGCCAGTATAGGGAATCCACGAACGAGTTACCCCGCTCGGATCACCGCCAGATCCTGGAGTGACCGGCGAGAGCAATATCGGTACCCTCTCCCATGGCGGCAGTTCGCCGCTCAAGACGCTGTGGAACCTGAGGAGCCCCGGGCACCGGGGTTTGGAGCGCCTGTAGCATGGCGGCGTGGCGGTCGACAGGGAGGCGCTAGGCGCCAATCCCCGGGGCCTGCCCTCAACAAGGACGCGGGAGACTACGTGCGCTTCGGGTTCCGTATCGGCGACAGGAACTGGGGCTCGGGATGGTTCGTAACCCTCGCCGTGTTCGCAATAGCCATTGGCGTCTTCTTCCTCATAGCCCTCCCTTCCTGCCTCCGCGACGATCCCTGGGAGAGCCTCGAGGGCGTCACGTCCATCAGTCTGGAGTCCCGCGGGGCATGTGCGCTTCTCAAGGACGGGACAGTGGCATGCTGGGGGTCCTTTCACGAGGCCGGTCCACCCGACAGGACCTTCGTCTCCGTCAGCGTGGGGCGGCACCACGCTTGCGGGATCACGACCGACAGGCTTGTCGTTTGCTGGAGAGGCGATGGCAAGCCCTGGGGTGAGCCGCAGGGGGACCGGTTCGCCTCGGTGAGCTCAGGGATCGACCAGGCGTGCGGGGTCACGAGCGCCGGCGCGTTGCGCTGCTGGGGCGCTCCCGGCTTTGTCCACGGCGCCGTGCCCGAAGGCGACTTCACCGCAGTGAGTGTTGGCAACTACCACTCCTGCGGGATACGGGCCGATGGTTCCCTAGCCTGCTGGGGCGTGAACGACCGTGGGCAGGCTGCACCGCCCGAGGGCACATTCAGCTCACTCAGCGCCGGTCCTCTCTACACGTGCGGCATCAGGGTCAACCAGTCTGTCGAGTGCTGGGGGGCCAACGACGCCGGGCAGGCCACACCACCCACAGGGAGCTTCACCTCCATCACCGCCGGGTGGAAACACGCGTGTGGGGTACGGCCAGACCACTCGGTCGCCTGCTGGGGACTGAACGCGCAGGGTCAGGCGACCCCCCCGCCCGGGCAATTCACCATGGTGAGTGCCGGACTCAACCAGACATGCGGCGTCACGACGAGCGGTACCGTTGTTTGCTGGGGCCCTGGCCGCTGAACGGAAGTCAGGGTTTCGCCGGGCAAGCCTGTCGAGGCGACGGCTAGCGGAGCTCGACTGATCCGGCGATCTGGTCGAACAGCGCCCCAATGCCTGGCTCTGGGGGCGGGTCAAAGGGTCGCCCGCAGCATCCCCCGCTTCGCCCGATCTCGCTCCCGTCGAGGGGATCGAACCAGATGGTGGAGTCGCTCTCCATCTCTCTGAGACCCACCGGCAGCCTGGTGCCATCGCTGTCGGTGTCCCCGCCGACCAAGGCGACGCGCATCCCGTCCGGGATCGTGACGAGCAAGTCCAGGTCAGACACTCGCCACTTCGTGATGCCGTCGCCTTCGATCACCTGGTCATACCCGATGGTGGGCGGCCCTCCGCTCGGGGCCGTGATGTTGAATCTGTCCCGGGAGCAACACTGCCAGCGCGGCGACGAGACGACCTCGTCCTCCGCGCCAATCACGGCTCGCACCTCGACTTCGTAGTAGGTGTCAGCAGCGAGGCCGGTGAGCCGGTAGTTGCGCGTGGAGGCCGTGCTGTCCGGGATGTCTGTCCACAAGCCTGTCATCAGCAGTCGGCCTTCGAGGTACGTGCGGAGCCGGTACTGCCAGTTGGTGGTGCCTTCGGGGGCGCCGCTCCACTCGAGAATCAGTGCGTCGGGGGCGCCGTCACTGATGACTATGAGATCGGGCGTCTCCACTCCCAGCCGCCGCACCGACGCGATGAGCTGGTCGAAGAGCGTGTGAACGTTGGCGGCCACGCCTGGGTCCAGCGTTTCGGACACAAAGGGTTCCCAGTCGTCACCATAGAGGCTGAACAACAAGGAGGAGCCGGTGGCGTGGTGAACGAGGACGACGCCAGCCATGATGCAGTCCATGTTGTCTAATGGACATTGCGCGCCCTCGTACGCTCCCAACCCGAATAGTCGGACTCCGTCGGGGATCACGATGGTGAAGTGGCGGTCCCCCACCCACCAGGCGGTCACGCCGTCGCCCTTCACCATCCGGAACCTTGCCCCTACCCCTCTGGGCCGCCCAGCCTCCAGCGAGGTTCCGATCGACCTAGGCTTGTCCAAGGGGTCTAGGGAGGCTGGTAGCCCTGGGACGGACGGCAAGCCAACCGTGCCGGGGCCGACTCCCCGCACCTCGAACTCGTATGTGCCAGCAGGCACGCTCACCCTGTAGCTTCGGGTGGCTGCATCGCTGTCAGGGACAGCCTGCCAGGCTGACCATAGCCCCCCGAAGTCGCGGTAGTAGTACTCCCGGTAGCGATACTGCCAGCCCGTGAAGCCCCTGCGCGCGCCTGTCCACTCCAGAAGCAGCGATTCCACGGCCCCGTCGTTGACGACCAGCAGCTCGGTCAACATGTGGTCGTCTGCGGCTGGCTCATCGGGCGGGGGCGTGTCTCGTGAGGTGGGGATAGGGGTTTCGGTCGCGGTGGGCTGGGGCGAAAGCGTAGCCGCAACCGTTGGAGTAATGGGGGACGGAGTTGTCAGTGGGGTAACCGGTACCGGGTCACCCGGACCAGGAACGAGAAGGAGCGCACCAGCGACGGCCGCCGCACCAGCCAGCACGGCCGTTCCTGCTCCGAGCCAGACGAGGGGGCGAGCGAAGGAGCCGAGTGTCATAGGCATCGCGAGCAGCGCACGCGGTCGGCTTCGTTCCGGCGTCGTAGGTACGCCGGTCAGAGGTGAACGCTTGCTGGTTAAGCCCCTCCGCGTAGGCCACGGCCTGTTCCGCGAACTCCATCATGTCTTGGACGTAGAGGCGCCAGTCGCGAGTTCGTTCGCCGGGATCAGACATCCACGGCCTCGCGCTCCACGTAAGGGCGGAATTGCGGGCGGAGCGCCTTGTCGGTCACGAGGTCGACGGGGCGGCCGAGCAGGTCTTCGAGGTAGAACTGCACCCCAAAGTACGACTTCGATGTGGCTGGCCCGTCGAACCGGACGAGGATGTCGATGTCGCTTGCTTCCGTGGCTTGGTCGCGCGCGAACGAGCCGAACAGGGCGAGCCGAGACACGCCGAACCTTTCGGCCAGCGTCTCCTGGTGGGCTCGGAGGGTGTCGAGGACTTCGTCGCGCTTCATGGTGTCATTGTACGAGGTGGGTGGTGAGGCTCCCGAGGAGTCATCGCGTCGGGAAGCCCCGTGGGCCTACCAAATGCAGATTTCGAACTGTGCGCGCTCATCCCGGCATCGATTCAGGCACAGCCTCAGGTTTGCCGACAGAGGGTCTGGCCGAGAGGTTCTGCCCCCGCAGCTCCGTCAGCCCTGATCGGGTGAGGAAACTCCCGAAGCTGGTGTGCGAGCATGAGGGGCATGGAACGAAGTCGGGGCGGGAGGCCAAGGTACCCGGGCCTGGTCACACCGGCCGAACGGCGGGCACGGTGGCGGGTATCGCCACGCTATCGGTGGACGCGAGGGCGGTCGCACCGATAGCGATGGCCATCACCGCGACGATGACAGCGTGGCAACGCGACATCACGGTAACCCGAGGACGATCTCCCGGTGGCACGCCAGGTACCCTTTGAGAGCGAACTTGGCCCTGACTTCGGCGCTTCCATGAGAGAGCGGGGATGTGGCTGCCCTGTTAACCCTGGTCATACATACCCGGTACTCGTTATCCAGCTCGGGCGGCACATCGGGACGTTCGTGCAACCACCAGGCGCGGACGTAGTCATACTCGCCGCGGGAGTCCACGAACAGCAGGGCCCCGAAGAGCACGGCCCCAAGGCCGACGACGGTCACCAGCTGGAGGCGCATCGCTAAAAGTATTCCCCCGGCGGTTCGTATGGCCCCCACTGGTAGAGGTCGGGTTCGTAGGCCGCTGAGAACTCCATGACCGCGATGAGCACGACCGCGATCGTAGTGATGAGACCCAGCTGGGTTCCGACCGTGCGCCACTCCGGGGAACGCCACGGCCGTCGCAACTCAACGGTGACGATCACCGCAGCGACCAGGCCCCCGATGTAAAGCCAGATGAGAATGAACTCGCCGGCGCGGTGGAGATCCCCAAGCCGTATCTCGTTGAGGATGAGAACGGCCGCCAGAAGGCCGACCAGTATGACGAGGTCCAGGCGCTGGAGAAGCATGCCTACATCTTAGAGTGTTAGACAATCTAACCGTGATACAATCTACCTGCGCGCTTGATGGAGCTGCCGGGAGTTGAACCCGGTAAGGGGACGCTTTGGAGGCATCCGTAGGCCCACGCCCAGCCCCTTCACTTGAAACCCCGCCACTCCCATGGCGGGGTTTCTTAGTGGAAGGGAGCTTTAGCGGAAGCGTTCGGGGACGTCACCTGCCTCCCGGCAGCCGAACTCGACGCCCGTGATCACGATGTGCGACCCGACGGCGTCCGAGTGCTTGCTCATGGCCGCCGACGCGCCCTCCCACGTCTCGTGGTAGCCGTAGCGAACGGACGTGTAGGGACCCGCGAGGTTGCCGGCGTAGTTCGTGCTGTAGGTGAACTGGTAGTACCAGCGAGGGCACGATGCGGCCGCGACCTGCCCCTCCCCGGGGGAGGGCAGGTGGATGTCCACCGTCAGGCTGACGGGGCTCCCCCTCCAGAAGCGGCCGCTGGCGCTTCTGGAGCTCATATCAAGAGGCTGAGGGTGGGTCACCCAGGACCCACCCTCAGCACGCGTCGACAGGTAGAGGTCCCCCGTACTGACGCGTTGCCACGCTGTCACCTCCACGGTAGCGGGTACCGCCACGCCATCGGTGTCCGCGAAGGAGGCGGTAGCACCGATGGCAATGGCCATCACCATGGCGATGACAGCAGGCCTCATTCAGTCACGGCCTCCTCAAAGGTGGCCATACAGGCGTTCACCTCCAACCCGGTCGTGGCGTCGTCCAGACAGGTCTCCAGTGCATCGAGCGCGGCGTTCGTGTCGACGCTGGAGCTGGACTCACCTTGAACACTGGCCGATTCACTCTCACTGAGGGCGCTGGCAGAGCCATAGCCCGCACAGAAGGTGTAGGCCGAGGTGATGGTTACGAACGACCCGGGGTCGATAGCCCCGCTGAGGAAGAACTTGGCGGAGGCCAGGTTCGCCCGGGCGGAGGCCAGCGACGTGAAGCCCGTCGGACGGATAGAGCCGGTCGTTCCATCAGCGCTGACCCACGCAAGGTAGTAGCCCCAGGAGGTGCAGGGAGGGGTAACAACACCCCCGCCACCGCCGCCTCCGCTTGGCAGCAGCGGGCGCTCGTGCTTCACCTCACCTGAGATGGATGAGGTGGCCGGGGTCGCGGTGCTGCCGAAGGCACCGGTCGTCGAGACGACGCGATAGGTGCCGTAGCTACCCTTCTTGACCCTCGTCGAAGCGCTGGTGACGACAGACGAGTAGGACGTACCCGATGTCGGCTGGTCGAAGATCGCGGACGACACGTTCGCGCCAACCGTAGCGATCGTCGTCCAGCCCGTTCCCGTGAGCGGGGCCCTCCAGTTCACCTTGACCTGGACGTCAAAGCCCTTCTCGACGTGTACGGTGCTGGAGATCCAGCTCACCTCCACCTTGTTATCAAGGGGGTTGGTCGTGGTGTACCGCTCGGCACTCACGATGGTGGCGGCGCCGGGAGTGTAGACCTCCTTGTAGACCGCCAGGTCAGTGGTGGTCAGCGCCGGAGCCGTCGTGCTTGAGTAGCTGTACGTATTGGCGAACCCTCTGACCCGTTCCTTGAGGTTGGCTGCTGTTTCCTCGACATCACCCCAGCATTCCGCCGCGGAGAGGAGCAACGACCCTTCGTAGGCGCTGGTGTTCGCCGCCTTGAGTGCGTTGGCCAGCCTGGTGCTGATTCCAGGGATGTTGTCGGGGTCACTGGTCCTCCGGTTGGGGGCTGAGAAGCTCAGCGAGTCAGGGCAGTTATTGACAGTCCAGGTTCTTGTCGTGCCCCCGCCGGTGATCCGGTATTTCGATTGGTACGGGTGCGCAAAGCCGATGGCATGCGCCATCTCATGCGCGATGAGGGCGATCTTCTTCTTGTCTGATAGCGAGTCGTACCGATCGGGGTTGATCAGCACCTTGGTACGGCCGCTTTGGACGGTCCCGCTGATCGAGAGCGACGTCGCCGGCGTCACGTGCGCCCCGGTCGACGAAGGGGGGCTCGTCAGCTCGCTCGCGCAGACCCTCGCGGGAGGCGGCGGGGTCGTTACCTGGCTCGCTTCAATCCTCGGTTGCCCTGCGAGGTTGCTAAACATCATCTGCAGTCTCCTGGGACTGTGCTGAGGCACGAGTAAACGCTCCCGTCGGCAGGAAACAGCGTCGTATCGGTGCGGGCAGAGTGGTCGACCAAGCTTCCGACCAGAGGTGCTCTCGGTGATAGACGTGAGAAGTCGCCACCAATGTCGATGAATTCTTGTGAACGTTCGCTCCCTGGGGCACAATCACCGGCGATGTGGCGGCACTCCATGACGACTGCCGTGCCACGTGACGGTGTCGGATGGTCGAGACGAACGGCTCGTCCCGGGAAGTTGCGGAGCTACGGGATCTCCTCTTCCGCCTGAGCGACGCGAGCCTGCGCATCAACGAGAGCCTCGACTTTGACAGTGTCCTGCAAGGCGTGCTGGACTCGGCCCGCTCGTTGACGGGCGCTCGTTACGGCGTCATTGCCCTCCGCGACGACCGGGGGCGGCCGCAGGACTTCCTCTCATCGGGGATGACCGAGGAAGAGGCGCGCCTGCTGTGGGATACGCCGGACGGGTTGCAGCTGTTCGAGTACCTCGGGGGAGGCCACGAACCGCTTAGGCTGCCGGACCTGCTGAGCCACGTGAGGACGCTCGGTCTGCGCGAGTTCCGAGTGCCCCTGCCGGTAGGGGCGTCTATGTCCTTTTTGGGGGCGCCTGTTCTCCACCAGGGCGAGTGCGTCGGCAACATTTACGTCGCTGAGAAGGAGGAGGAACAGGAGTTTGCCGCGGAAGACGAGAAGACGCTGGTCATGTTCGCGTCGCAAGCGGCAATGGTCATCGCGAATGCCCGCCGGCATCGGGATGAGCAGCGCGCCCGGGCCGACCTCGAGAGCCTGATCAATACGGCTCCCGTTGGCGTCGTGCTCTTCGACGCCGGGACGGGGGTTCCGGTTTCGATCAATCGCGAAGCGAGAAGGATCGTCGGCAGCCTCCACGGGCGGGATGAAACGGCGGAACAGGCCCTCGAAGTGCTGACCGTTCGGCGCGCAGATGGGCGGGAGGTGTCCCTGGAGAAAGCCCCCCTTGCCCGAACCCTGCAGAGTGGAGAGGCCGTGCGAGCCGAGGAGATCGTGCTACAGGTGCCCGATGGCCGGAGCGTCACCACCCTCATCAATGCGACGCCTATCCGCTCCGAAAGGGGCGATGTTGAGTCAGTCGTCGTCACCCTGCAGGACATGACTCCACTGGAGGAGATCGGGCGGCTGAGGGCCGAGTTCCTGGCAATGGTGAGCCACGAGCTGCGCCAGCCGCTCGTCGCCATCAAGGGTTCCGCCGCCACCGTGCTGGGCGGCTCCTCCACCTTCGGACCCGCAGAAATGGTGCAGTTCTTCCACATCATCGATCGCCAGGCCGATCACATGAGCGGATTGATCAACGACCTCCTCGACGTGGCCCGCCTTGAGACGGGAACGCTGCCGGTCAATCCAGAACCGGTCCTGGTTGCAGCCGTCGTGGACCAGGCGAGGAGCGACTTCTTGAGCGGAGGCCGAGGGCACGACATCCGCATCGACCTGCCGCCCCACCTGCCCAGGGTGATGGCCGACCCCCGGCGCGTCGTCCAGGTGCTCGGCAACCTGCTCTCCAACGCTGCCAGGCACTCCCCCGAGGGGTCGCCCATCGGCATAAGCGCCTCGCACGAGGACTTCCATGTGGCGGTGTCCATCAAGGACCAGGGCAGCGGATTCGCCGCCGAGCAGATCACTGGCCTCTTCCGGAAGCCTTCCCGGATCGAGGCAGCCGACCAGGGGGGCACCACGGGTCTCGGCCTGGCAATCAGCAAGGGCATCGTGGAGGCGCACGGTGGCCGCATCTGGGCCCAGAGCGACGGACCGGGACGCGGGGCGAGGTTCACGTTCACGGTTCCCGTGGTGGAGGAGGCCGCGACGGGAACGGCAAGCGCGTTGGCGCGAACAGGGCCGAGTTCTGGATCGCCTGCGAGCAAGCAGGCGCGGATCCTGGCAGTGGATGACGACCCTCAGGCGCTGCGGTTCCTCCACGACACGCTCTCCAGGGCTGGCTACCAGCCCGTAGTGACCGGCGACCCGGAGGAAGCCCTCCGCTTGATGGAGGCCAGCGAGCCCCACCTGGCCTTGCTGGACCTGGTGCTGCCTGGAACCGACGGCATCGACCTCATGAAGGACATACGGGCCATTGCCAATATCCCGGTCATCTTCCTGTCCGCCTACGGCCAGGAAGATGTCGTCGCACAGGCCTTCGACATGGGCGCCGATGACTACGTGGTGAAGCCGTTCTCCCCCACGGAGCTGGCAGCGCGGATCCGTGCTGGCCTGCGCAAGCGGACGGCCTTCGGGCCAGGTGAGCCAGTGGAGCCCTATGTCTGCGGCGACCTGGTGGTTGACTACGCGGAGCGCAGGGTGAGCGTTGCCGGCCACCCGGTCCGGCTCACTGCCATTGAGTACCGGCTGCTGGTCGAACTGTCCGCAAATGCCGGCAGGACCCTGACCTACGATCACCTGCTGGAGCGGGTCTGGGACCGGCGCAGCGACGGGGATGTGAGGCCCATGCGCAGCGCCGTGCGGAGCCTCCGCCGAAAGCTGGGCGACGACGCGAACGACCCCACCTACCTCTTCACCGAGTCCCGGGTTGGCTACCGCTTTGCAAGTTCTGAGGGACAGGGCGGGTGG